>CALFYB010000384.1 GCA_937952995.1 uncultured Caulobacteraceae bacterium | reverse complement strand
TGCCAGTGATCCCGCAGGAACCCGGCAATATCGAACTGGGCGAAGTGCATGGCTTGCCATGGGCCTGCAGGCCGCGCCTGTCAAAAGGGGCGCACCAAAACTGGCGCAGTGTCCCGACCCCCTCCCCCGTCAGGGAGAGGGCCGGAACCTCTTGAAACTTAATCGAACAGGCTGGAAACCGAGCTTTCGTCTGCAATCCGCTTAATCGCCTCGCCCAATAGCGGCGCGATGGTCAGATGGCGGATCTTCTTGGCAGCGGCGGCTGTATCCGGTGTGCCAATCGAATCGGTGACGACGAGTTCGAGCAGCGCCGAGCCTTCGACGCGGGCAACAGCGCCACCAGACAGAACGCCGTGGGTGCAGTAAGCGACAACGTCTTCGGCGCCTGCTGCTTTCAGCGCGGCGGCGGCGTTGCATAGGGTGCCGGCCGAATCGACGATATCATCGATAAGGATGCAGAAGCGGCCTTCGACATCGCCGATGATGTTCATCACCTCGCTGCTGCCGGGCTTGTCGCGGCGCTTGTCGACGATCGAGAGCGGTGCGTTGTCGAGCCGGCGGGCCAGGGCCCGGGCCCGGACCACGCCGCCGACGTCGGGCGAAACGATCATCAGGTCGCTGCAATCGCGGTAGTGGTCCTTGATGTCGAGGGCCAGAACCGGGGTGGCGACGAGGTTGTCGGTTGGAATGTCGAAGAAGCCTTGGATCTGTCCAGCGTGCAGGTCCATGGTCAGGACGCGGTGCGCTCCGGCGCGGGTCACCAGATTGGCAACAAGCTTGGCCGAGATGGGCGTGCGGCCACCGGTCTTTCGATCCTGACGGGCATAGCCGAAATAGGGCATGACCGCCGTGATCCGCCGAGCCGACGCGCGCGACAGGGCGTCGATACAGATCAACAGCTCCATCAGATTGTCATTGGCCGGGTAGCTGGTCGATTGGATGACAAAGACATCCTCGCCGCGGACATTCTCGTCGATGGTCACGAAGACCTCGTTATCGGCGAAGCGGCGCACCTGGGCGCGGGTCAAGGGCATGTCGAGATATTCAGCGATGGCCTTGGCCAGCGTACGGTTTGAATTGCCAGCAAGCAGTTTCATCTTGAGTGCACCCCTCGACCCCGATGGACGGGCTTCTATCAGTCCGCCGTCGACCGGCAAGTCTGATCTGCCCAATTCACGATCTTGTGGGCAATCTTTGTGACGACTGCAACCTTCGGTTATTAAGGTTCGAGCATTATGGCCGACAGAAGGCGACCATAATCGTCATCCTTCTGATGAAAGGCGCGGCGATTCGAGAAGAACAGGTCGGGCTCGGCTAGCGTGTCCCTACCGATCCATTCGGGCGCTGGCACGCCCGCGCTGCGCAATCGCTCCAGCACAAAGCCCGGAAGATCGAACATGTGTTTGCCCGCCTCAGCCGCAGGGCGGAAAAAGCGACTGGAGCCGGGGCGTTCGGTTTCGAACCGTTCAAAGAACTCTGGACCGACTTCATAGGAATTTGGGCCAATGCAGGGGCCGACTATGGCGACGATGCGCTCCGCCTTGGCCCCTCTGGCGACCATTGCTGCCACAGCCGCTTCGGCCATGCCCGATAGGGCGCCCTTCCATCCCGCATGGGCGGCGCAAACCACGCGCGCCTCTGCATCGGCCAGAAGGATCGGCGCGCAGTCAGCGGCCAAGGCCCCGCAGACCAGACCGGGGTGCGAGGCCACAACCCCGTCGCCCTCAAGCCGGACCTCACCGCTTTGGTCTTCTGCCGATAAGACGATGGTCGAGTGGATCTGATAGCCGGTCAGCAGATGGTCGGTGTCGGTGCCAAAGTGGGCGGCGGCGCGGCGGCGGTTTTCCTGCACATCGGCGGGCTCATCGCGCGATCCACGTCCGACATTGAGACTGTCATAGACGCCGGTAGAGACGCCGCCCTGACGGGTGAAGAAGGCGTGCTTGATCCCCTTGAGGGCCGAAAGCTTGGGATGGGTCAGGACGGGGAGGTCGCTCATGGATGATCCTCTGGATCGGGGCCAAATCCGGGCGGCTGCGGCAGATCTTTGGACCATAGGCCCGCGACCTTGAACAGGTCCCCCATCTGGTCGGGTGCAATCAGCCGTTCAAGCTGGCGTTCGACAATTGCGCTTTGATCTGGCCGCGCCTTGGCCAAGCGTTCAGCCCGCGCGACAATACCCAGCCGTTGCAAAAAGGCCCCTTGAGAGGTGATGGCGGTTACGACCTCTTCCGCCTCTGCAGCCTTCAGGACGGCCGGGAAATCGGCGTGGATGGTCAGGTCATCAAGACCTGGATGCTCTAATGGCCCGTGCTTTTGATGGCGTCGCAGGGCTTGCAGCGTATCGCCAAACCCTGTGGTCTCGCGGCCATAGTCGATCAAAAGGCCAGCGCCGCCGCGCGTTGCAATCAGGGCCGCGATTTCAGCGCTGAAGGCCTCTTGCGCGGCCGACAGTTCCAGCACCGAGCCTTGCGGCGCAGGAGGGAACAGCCCCTCGACCGGACGCGGCGAGAGGCCAAAGGTCAGGTCGCCCTCGTCGGTCAGCCCGACCATCCGCTCGGCCCAGCCCGTCGCTGTGCGGACAAATTGCCGGGCGGGTAGGCAGTCCAGAACCTCGTTGGCGATGACGATCACGGGGCCGGTACCTGCCACCTGATCCAGCCTGTCGGTCCAACGGATGCGCCGATCGGCCAGTCTTTGTTGTTGAATAAGGGTCAGGGGCGCGCTGGTCTCGACGAGCGTGACCTCCAGGCCCTTCATCATCTGCGGGGCAAGGCGGGCCGCCCGCAGAAGATCACTCATCAGCGTGCCATCGCCGGGACCAATCTCGATCAGGCTAAGCTGCTTGGGGCACCCTAGGCTTTCCCAGACCGCGATGGTCCAAAGACCGAGCAGCTCGCCAAACATCTGTGACGTTAGGGGCGCGGTCAAAAAATCCCCCTCCGCGCCCAGCTTGGGATGGGCCGCGTAATAGCCATCCTTAGGATCATGCAGGCACAGGCCCATATATTGCGCCACGCTGATCGGACCAAAGGCGCTGATCTGGGCCTGAAGGCGGGCCTTCAAGCTCATTGGTCGGCGGGGGTCTTGTATGCGCGCCAGACAAGCCAAGCGCCGATCAGGATCATCGGGATCGACAGGATCATGCCCATGGTCAGGCCGAAGGGGAAATCGGGCATGCCGACATCTGGCTGACGCACGTTCTCGAGGCTGACGCGGATAAGGCCGTAGCCCAGCATGAATAGGCCCGCGACCCCTCCGCGTCTTTGCAGCCAACCCAAACGGTGCGTCGCGATGCGAAGGATGAGGAACAGCAAGATGCCCTCCAGCGCGGCCTCATAGAGCTGGCTTGGATGGCGCGGCTCTGGCCCGGCGGCGGGAAAGATGATCGCCCAGGGCACATCGGTGGGACGCCCCCAAAGCTCGCCATTGATGAAGTTGGCGATGCGGCCAAACAGCAGGCCAAAGGGCGTCGCGGCAGCAACCAGATCTCCCACTCGCAAGAGGTCGATCTTGCAATGGCGGGCAAAGAGCGCGACCGCGACACAGACCCCAAGGAAGCCGCCATGGAAGGACATGCCGCCTTGCCAGATCTTGAACACTTCCAACGGGTTCGAGATCATTCGGTTGGCGTCATAGAAGATCGCTGAGCCTAAGCGGCCGCCAACGATGATGCCAAAGGTGATCCAAAGGATCAGATCGTCGATCTGAAGCGGTGTCGCCGTCGGCTGGGTCTTACCCCACAGCGCGGTGTTTCTGGTCAAGCTCACGGCATAGCGCCAGCCCAGCAGTATCCCTGCAACATAGGCGAGGCCGTACCAGCGGATAGCGATGGGACCCAGATGGATGAGAACCGGATCGAAATCTGGAAACTGCACGAGAGCCGTCCTTTGGTTGCGTCCCGACCGCTTTAGCAGGCTGCGGCCAGAGGGGGGAGGGGGGCTGATAAAATCGCCGCCGCATATCCTTTCCAAATCCTAAAGATTTTCGCTATAGAGGGTCCATGCATAGCCAAAACCCGTTCCTCGATGAGTTCGCCAAGCTGACCACCACGGCCATGGGCCTGGCGCAGGCCGCTGGCGAGGAAGCCAAAACCGCTGTTCGCGCGCAAGCCGACCGTTTCGTTGCCGAAATGGACCTTGTGCGTCGCGATGAGCTGGATGCCCTAAAGGCCGAGCTTCTGTCCCTGCGACAGGAGATCGAAACCCTCAAGGGGCAGCTGGACGATTCGTCCACAACCTAATCTTCGCCCGCTGCTTGAACCGGCTTGTGACCCTTGCCCGGAAGCGGCTTAAGCTCATTTTTGCATGAGGCGATTCCCGGTCACGCCATCCGCTTTGACCGCGCCTTTTAGGATCGTCTCGTTATGGATACGCCTTACGCCGACGAAGATTTGGACATCGGCCTCGACCCGTTGGACGTGGTCGAACATGTTCTGGCCGCTGAAAACCTGACCTTTGACCGCACCGATGAAGGCGACCTTGCCTTCTCGCTCGCCGGGGACTGGAAAGACTATGAGCTTTGGTTCGCGTGGCGCGCCGAGGCCGACTGTTTGCAGCTTTGCCTGTCGGTAGATTTGCGGGCCTCCAAGGACCAGCGGGCCAAGGCCTATGAGCTCTTGTCCCTGATCAATCAGCGGGTCTGGCTTGGCCATTTCGAGGTCTGGGCCGATGAGGGTGAGGTGGTCTTCCGCCATGCCCTGTCCTTGCCCCATGGCGAGCGCCCAACCCTAGCCCAAGCCGCATCGATGATTGATGCGGCCGTCGAGGCGGCGGACCGGTTCTATCCGGCCTTTGATTTTCTGCTCAACGGCGGCAAGTCTCCCACAGAGGCCGTTTTGGCCTGCATGTTCGAGACCGTCGGCACGGCCTGATTTTTCGTTCTAAGGCGGATTTGACCATGACTCCGATTTTGATGCTGGGTGCTGGCCGCATGGGCGGCGCTCTGATTGAGGGCTGGAGCCAAAAGGGTGCCTTTGGGCCATCCGACCTGATTATCCGCGACCCCTATCCGTCGAAGGAGGCGCTGGCCGCTGCGCAAGCAGGTGCCCGTCTCAATCCAGATGACGGGGTGTTGGCTGAGGCCAAGGTGCTGCTTCTGGCCGTGAAGCCGCAGATGTGGCGTGAGGCGGCGGCCCAGATTGTTGACCTTCTGGCACCCGACTGCATCATCGTGTCTATCGCGGCCGGCGTCAGGGCCGCTGACATTAGCGCCGCCTTCGGTGGTCGGCTGGTGGCTCGGATCATGCCCACGACAGCCGTCGCGGTGGCCAAGGGCGTGGCCTCTGTCTTTGCGCCGGACCCAAAGGCTTCTCAAGTCGCCCATGCCCTGTTTGATCCGGTGGCCGTGACGGTCGATGTCGATGATGAAGCCCTGATGGACTCGGTCGTCGGCATATCGGGGTCAGCACCGGCCTATCTCTATGCCTTCATCGAGGCGCTGGAAGCCACCGGTCCGGCTCATGGTCTGACGGCTGAGGCGTCGCGCAAATTGGCGCGGGCCACCATCATCGGCGCTGCGGCTCTGCTCGAGGCCAGCCAAGAGGACCCGGCTGAACTGCGCAAGCAGGTCACTTCGCCCGGCGGCACCACCCAAGCGGCCCTTCAGGTCCTGATGGGTGAAGGCGGCTTTGGCGATCTGCTCGCGCGCGCGGTGACGGCCGCCGTAAATCGGTCACGGGAGTTGGCCGGTTAAGGCCAGCCCTTGCCGCCTAGGCCTTCTCGGCCCATCTGTAGCCTATGACCCAGCTTGAGCCCTCCATCCTTGACCGCGCCGCCGATGCGGCCCTTACCCTAGCTGCTGACCGGCCTTGGTCGCAGATCAGCCTCTTGGATATTGCTGCCAAGGCCGAGGTAGGTTTTGCCGAACTTTATGCCAAGGCGAACGGCAAGGGTGCAGTGATGGATCACCTGTCGCGCCGGTTCGATCAGGCGGCGCTTCGGACAGCGACTGAACCGGGGGAAGTCCATGATCGCCTCTTTGAAGCGGTTATGGCGCGGATCGAGGCCATGGAACCGCACCGCCACGCCCTGATCGCCATTTCCCACGAAGAGGGTCCAGCGGCCATGGGGCCTCGCCTGATCACGACCTCTAAGGCTCTGCTAGAGACGGCTGGGATTGATACCAGCGGGCTCAAAGGCATGGCGCGGCGGGTGGCTATGACCGCCGTCTGGGCCCGCATCGTGCAGGTCTGGCGCGACGACGACGGGGCGCTGAACCGAACTATGGCCGAGATTGACCAGAGGCTGAAGGACTTGCGGCGTCAGTTGAGCCGGGTCGGGGCGGGGTTTTAAAGCAGCCTCCTAAGGCCCTCACCCCACTTTCCCTAAAAAAGCGGGCGGCGGTGGTCCGCTTCCCGCAGGTGTGAAGGGGTCTGGGTCCCCGCCTTCGCGGGGAAAACGGAAGAAAAACAAGGCCCCCTTCGGCCCTTTGGGCCACTTCCCCCAGAGGGGGAAGATTATAGATCTGAGATCTTCCCCCTCTGGGGGAAGTACCGGCGAAGCCGGGGTAGGGGGTTATTTCGCCCCCGGACCCTTTTCGAAATAGCGGAAGAAGGCGCTATCAGGTGACAGGACCATGGTGGTGTCGCCTTGGCCAAGGGCGGCCTCATAGGCTTTCATCGTCCGGTAGAAGTTGGCAAAGCTCGGATCGCGGCCAAAGCTGGAGGCGAAGATCGCGGCGCGCTTGGCATCGCCTTCGCCTCGGGTGCGTTCGGCCTCTTCAGTGGCGGTGGCCAGGGTGATGGCCACTTCCTTGTCAGCACCCGCGATGATTTCGCGCTTGCCCTGCTCGCCCACGGCCCGGATCTGAGCGGCTTCCTGCTGACGCGAGGTCTGCATGCGGCGGAACACAGCGGTCTGGTTGGCTGCGGGCAGGTCGGCGCGCTTGATGCGCAGATCAATGATCTCGATGCCCAGACGCGAGGCCTCAGCCCGGCGCGATACATCCACCAGCGTCTTTTGCATCAGGGCCGAGCGCTTGCCCGAAATGATGTCGCTGGAGGTCGCCGAACCCAGAACCTGTCTGAGGCTCGAATTGACCAGACGTTCGATCCGGTCGGCCGCCGTGCGCTCGTCTCGCAAGGTGCGATAGTACTGCAGCGGATTGCTGATCCGGTAGCGGATGAAGCTGTCGACCACCAGACGTTCCTGATCCGAGGCGATGACCTCTTCTTGGTCGGCTTCTAGGGTCTGGTTGCGCTTGTCGATCAGGATCACGTTCTCGAGGAACGGTGCCTTGATCTTCAATCCGGCATCGGTCTCACCCATCGTGGCGTTGATCACGCGGACCGGTTCACCAAAGCGTACGACAATCGCTTGCTCACGCTGATCGACCACAAACAGCGTGTTGCTGATGACCACCAGCGCCGCGACCGTCAGGGCGATATTCGCAAAGAGTCTGTTCTGGTTCATGGGTTCGCTCCGGCGACGGGAACCGGCAATTGCGGCGCGTTGGACGATTGGGCTGCTGGGGCAGAGGGCGCGGACTGGGTCTGCGCGCCGCCGCCGCGTGCGCGGAACACGTCTGGGGGCAAGATGATCGGGGC
>CALFYB010000383.1 GCA_937952995.1 uncultured Caulobacteraceae bacterium | reverse complement strand
ACCGACCGCTATTTGTTTGTCGAGGTGGCCAAATTTGCCGCGCCCCTACGGTCTTGACCGGGCAGTGACTGCCGCCCTCAATCTGATGGGCAATGCGTGCGTCGCGGAAATCTAGCGCTCTGCGGGGCGGATGCGCCCAATTCTGGCACCGATATTGCTTCTTATATAATACCTCGTTGGAGGCTCGGGAGTAAACCATATGTTAATCAGTGGGTTGGGTTGGAGCGGTGGGGCTGAATGCAGTAATTTGCTACTGTTTGCCCGGTCATTTTTGCCCAGTTCGACCTTGCTGATGGCGCGGATCGAGGAATTCTAGAATGTCGCTCTCGTCGATTATCGGTATTGCCTCTTCGGGTGTCGCCACCGCGCAGACCAGCTTGCGTACGGTTGCGGATAATATCTCGAACGTAAATACCAAGGGCTATGTCCGTAAAATTGTTGAGCAGACCTCGCTGGCCAGCGATGGGCGGGGGCAGGGCGTCGCGGTGGACCGCATTCGTCAAGCCGCTGACGCCTATCTGGAGCGTGCGGCCTATACAGCTTCGGGTAATGTCGGTGAGGCCTCTGCGCTTGCTCAGGGCTTTGATCAGGCGCAAGGTCTGTTCGGTGATCCGTCGAGCGATACGTCCTTTTTCAATCAGTTGGACTCGATCTACAGCGGCTTCAATGTCGCATCGGCCTCACCCTCGTCGGGTCTTGGGCGCAGTCAAATCGTTCTAGACCTTCGCAATTTCTTGTCGGACGCGGCCCGGATCAACAGCTCGATCCGGGACTTACGATCAGAAGCTGACACGCGATTGACGACCAATGTTGATACGATCAACAACCTGCTCAAGGGCATTTCGTCGCTGAATACAGATATTGTTCAGGGGAACTTGACCAACGGCGACGCTACGGGTTCGGAGAGCCTGCAGCGCGAAATGATCAAGAAACTTTCCAACTATATGGACATTAAGGTCACGACCCGGCCGACCGGTGAGGTCCGCATTATCGGTGGCGACAGTATTTCCCTAATCGGTGAGGGTCCCGCCCAACTGAGCAGCAGCCTTCAGCCCTCGGGCTTAAGCGATATCTATGTCACCCCCAGTGGTGGATCGCCGATCCTGTTGAAGAACCACATTTCCTCCGGCGAAATGTTGGGGCTGACGCAGTTGCGGGACAAGGAACTGCCCGGCCTCATGAACCAGCTTGGCGAATATACCAGCCACGCGGTCGAAGAACTGAACCGGGCCCATAATGCGTCCTCGTCTGTGCCTGCGCCTCAAACCCTCGCGGGGCGTTCGACGGGCTTTTTGGATCAGGCGACTGCATTCTCGAATTTTTCGGGCAAGACCACCCTTGCGGTGCTGAATTCTACGACGAACGCCGTTGTAAAGACGGCAGTGATTGATTTTACGGCGGGTACCATTTCTGTGAATGGCGCGGCGGGTACGGCTTTTACGCCGGCCACTTTTGCCGCTGACTTGACCACGGCAATGGGCGGAGATGCGGTTGCCACATTTTCGAACGGTGCCTTGTCAATCGCCACAAATACAGGCCAGGGGCTGGCCTTCGACGACAAGAACGCCACTCCGGCAAGCCTCAAGGCGGGCAAGACCTTTAGTCACTTTTTTGGAATGAATGACCTGGTCACCTCGACCAGCATCTCGACCTATGACACGGGCCTGCTTCCGACGAGCAATCATGGCTTCAATGCGGGTGGTGCCTCTGATGTCATCACCTTAGATCTTAGTGATCCGACCGGCCAGCATCTGGTCGATGTGACGGTACCTGTACCCGCTGGTCCGTTGATGAGTGACTTGATCAACGCCTTGAATACGGGCGTTGGTGCCTATGGCACCTTCGCCCTTGATAGCAATGGAAGGCTGAATTTCTCGTCCACGACCACCAACCTCGCGATCCGTTCAGATTCCACCCAGCGCGGCACCGGCGGCGTCTCTATGAGCGCCCTGTTCGGCATTGGTGATGTCCAACGCTCGTTGCGGACGGACCAATATAGCGTGCGATCGGATATCGTTCAGGACGGTAAATATCTGGCCCTCGCGAAGTTGGATTTGACCGTTACTGCGGGCCAGGCGGCATTGAAAGTGGGTAATGGCGACGGGGCTAAGCTGCTCGCCAATGCCGGGGCGGCGACGGCAAGTTTTGATAAGGCTGGTAATATCTCGTCCGGAAAATACAGTATTTCGGATTATGCGGCTCAGTTTGCGGGCAGTTTGGCTCGCTCGTCTGCCCAGGCTGAAAGTGCCCAGAAAAGCGCGGACGCTGTGAACACAGCCGCAGAAGATCGTCGCTCCAAAGCGGAAGACGTAAATATCGATGACGAGCTGATCAAGTTGACCACCTATCAACAGGCGTTCAACGCATCGGCACGTATGGTCAAGGCTGCTGGCGAGTTGTACGATGTACTGCTTGGCATGGTAAATTGAGGCTGAACAATGGATCGGGTTTCAACCACAAACTCCTATAACGTTGTTTTGTCTGGTATTCTGCGTGCGCAGCAAACCCAGAACGAGGCCAACACTCAACTTTCGACGGGTAAGAAGGCGACGGACCTTCGCGGGTTTTCATCCGACTCACAGACCTTGGTGGCGGCGAGAACGGTGAAGGTTCAGACCGAGTCCTACATCAAGCTGAATGAGAATTTGAGCCGCAAACTCGATACGCAGAACATCTACCTGACCTCGACAGCAGATGCCGCGGACTCGGCTCGGCAAACAATCGCCAATGCGATTGCTAACAATACGGGCACCTCCCTGATGGAATCCCTGAAGCTGCAGTTCTCTGCCGCCGTGGATTCCTTGAACGGGCAAAATGAGGGGCAATATCTGTTCGCTGGCTCTCAGACTTCGACAGCGCCGGTTAATGCGACCTCCATGTCGGCCTTGGCCAACCCCGCGACGGTGGCTTCGATTTTTAAAAACGATTCAGAGGTCCAAGTCAGCCGTCTGAATGATGCGACGTCAGTGACGACGGGTTTGACGGCCAGTGACATCGGCACTGATCTGATGACGGTTTTTAAAAATATTCAGGACTATTATGTGGCCAATACCGTTACCGTTGCGGGGCCTCCATCGACGACCACCTATCCGTTTGGTTCGACCCTCACGCCGGCTGAAACCACCTTTTTGACAAGTCAGATGCAGGCTTTTAATGCCGCCCACAGTGGTTTGACTGATCGGGCTGCACTGAATGGTGCCGTCGCCAATAGCGTGGCCACAACCATTACGTCGCAAAAGGCCCGCGTCGATACCATCGAAAGCATGACCTCTGACCTATCGGGCATCAATGAGGCTGAGACCGTGTCGCGCCTTCGCTTAGCCCAGCAGGCGGTTCAGGCGGGCGCGCAGGTCTTTCTGGCCCTGAAGAGTTCATCGCTGCTGAACTATATCAACTGATTGATAGCCTGTGGGTCTGAACGGCTCAGGGCCCTCGCGAAATTCATCCAAAACCGCTATAGGGACAGATTAGCCCAAGCGTAGGCAGGATGATGTCCGTCACGACCCTCGATATGACCCTTAGCCAAGACGCTGCCGATGCCATCGCAGTCGCGCGCGAGGCTGTAGGCTTGCCGCTCGGTACGCGGGTCGTTGTCGCCATGTCGGGCGGCGTCGATTCCACCGTCACCGCCGCCCTGCTCAAGCAGGCTGGCTATGATGTGGTCGGTGTCACGTTACAGCTCTATGACCACGGCGCGGCGATCCAGAAAAAGGGGGCCTGTTGTGCGGGCCAAGACATTCATGATGCGCGCACAGCGGCCGAGCGGATCGGCATCCCGCACTATGTCCTCGATTATGAGAGCCGCTTTCGCCAAGAGGTGATCGAGGATTTCGCCGACTCCTATCTGCGCGGTGAGACGCCCATTCCCTGCATCCGTTGCAACCAAACGGTCAAGTTTCGCGACCTTCTCGACATGGCCCGCGATCTTGGCGCGGAGGCGATGGCGACCGGACATTATGTGCGCCGGGAGGAGGGGCCAAACGGTCCGCAACTGGTTCGTGCCATCGATCCGGCCCGTGACCAGAGCTATTTCCTGTTCGCAACAACGCCAGAGCAGTTGGCCTTTGTTCGGTTCCCCCTCGGTGGGCTGCCAAAGCCAGAGGTGCGCAAGGTCGCGGCCAGCCTTGGCCTTGCTGTCGCCGATAAGCCCGATAGTCAGGACATCTGTTTCGTACCCGAAGGCAAATACGTCACCCTGATCGACCGTTTGCGGCCTCAGGGAGCCCTGCCGGGTGACATTGTTCATCTCGATGGCCGGGTCTTGGGCCAACATGAGGGGGTCAGCCGCTATACGGTTGGCCAACGCCGTGGACTAAACGTCGCTGTCGGCGAGCCCCTGTTCGTGGTCAAGATCAATCCAGACCAGCGCCAAGTCGTGGTCGGCCCGCGTGAGGCCCTGCTGACCCGTGCCTTGCGCCTCAAAGAGACCAATTGGCTTGGCGATCAGTCCAGTCTCTTGGCAGCAGCGGAGGTCGGCCAGCCGGTCCTCGCGCGCGTCCGCTCGACCCGTGAGCCGGTCGCGGCGCGGCTGGCTATTGTTGATGGCGCGCCGACCGTAGTGTTTGATGATGCTGAGGAGGGTGTTTCTCCCGGGCAGGCCTGCGTCCTCTATGATCCGGCAAGCGGCGGCGAGCGGGTGCTTGGCGGCGGCTTCATCGAGTCGACAACAGCGGCCCATCTCAACGAATAGTCTTGGCTTGCGCTGCGTCATGGGTGCCAAGCTAGGGGTCAGCTATAGACCGCAGTTCCCACTCGGAGATCATCGCCATGTCCGCTTCTGATCCAATCGTCATTGCCTCCTATGCCCGCACGCCGATGGGGGCGTTCCAAGGTGCGCTGTCGAGCGTTAAGGCCACCGCGCTGGGGTCTGTTGCCGTTAAGGCGGCATTGGATCGGGCTGGGGTGCGCGGCGATCAGATCGACCAGATCATCATGGGCTGCGTGCTGCCCGCTGGTCTTGGTCAGGCCCCGGCTCGGCAGGCGGCCTTGGGGGCTGGGCTTCCCTTGAGTGTCACAGCAACCACAATCAACAAGATGTGCGGCAGCGGTATGCAGGCGGCGATCATGGCGTTTGATGCCTTAGCGGCGGGCTCGTCAGACATTGTTGTTGCAGGGGGAATGGAGAGCATGAGCGGCGCGCCCTATCTGCTCGCCAAACATCGCGGCGGCGCACGGATCGGTCACGATACGGTGTCGGACAGCATGTATCTCGATGGTCTTGAGGATGCTTATAGCCCTGGAAAATTGATGGGGGTCTTTGCCGAAGAGGCGGCTGCGGCCTATCAGGGCGAACAGATGACCTTCGGCGCGGATTACCTGATCCCCAAACCGTTTGACCCGCGCCTGATGATGAAGATTGCCCCGGCCGTGGCCAAAGCGGCGGCCGACAGCGGCGTCGCGCTGCGTCCGATTGCCGATATGGACGCCTACCGCGAGCGCCTGCAAAGCTTTGTGTACGCTTCTGGCACCACCATGAAGCCCATCTTCACGGCAGCCAAAAGAGCCCTGAAGAAGCGCGTGGCCTATGCCGAGGGTGAAGACGAGCGTGTGCTGCGCGCCGCGCAGGTGGTGGTGGACGAAGGCCTGGCACGGCCCACGCTGATCGGCCGCCCGGCGGTGATCGCCGCGCGCATCGAGACCTTCGGCCTGCGCCTGAAGGAAGAACTGGACTACGACGTCGTCAACGTCGAGCAGGACGTGC
>CALFYB010000382.1 GCA_937952995.1 uncultured Caulobacteraceae bacterium | reverse complement strand
GAAACCGACCACGTAGTTGCCGCCGATCACGATGTGACCAAAAGCCGCCACCACCTTGCCGGCAGCTTCCTCGCCCTCATGGCCGTTGACCAGCACCACGCGGGTCGAGGCCACGTTCAGGGCCAGCCGCAACATCGTTGCAAACAACAATACAGATGGAAACGATGAAAACTCCAGCGGCTTGCGGGTGCCGATGGCGATCATGATGATCAACAGGCTAGAAGCGATGTTGAAAGTGAACAGAATGTCCAGCAGCCAGGGCGGCAGGGGCAATACCAGCATGGCCATGATCAGCAGCACCAGCGCCGGAATGCTCAGGCCGGTGAAGTTGAAACTGTTCAGGTTCTGTCGAATACTTGACAGGGTGAGAGTGGTCATGAGGGCTGGTACTCGTAAAAATACGTTAATTTCGTTAACATCGGTACTGCACTGCAAAGTCTGTGCCACGCTAAACCGACAGGGACCCGCGCGGATCGAACCGCAGGCGTGTTCTTTGCCGTGGTGGCAAGACCTCTCCGGTCACGCTTTTTGCTTAGGAAGGACAGGTACCCGATTTCCGGGCGGCCTGATACCCAAAGCTACGACGCGAAAACCACATGGACGCCAACCTCTCTTCACTCACTCTCAATGCCCCGTCCCCCTCGACAGGCCTGACTGTGTCCGCCGGTGCTACGCCCGGGGCAGCCCTGCGGGGTGCCGACTTTGCCAACCTTTTGGGCAGCCTGTTGGCCGACCCGGGGCGGCAAGGTCTTGCCGCTGAGGGCCTGGCCGGCGTCGGCGGTCTGGAAACCGTCTGGATGAGCCACGGCGACCGCGTCACCGCCATCCCGCCGGGCTTTGAAGTCATCGCCACGTCCGAAGGCTCTCCCTATGCGGCAATCGCCGACGAGGCCCGCCGCTTCTATGGCGTGCAATTCCATGCCGAGGTGGCCCATACGCCCAACGGCGCCAAGATCCTGCGTAACTTCACCCATGGCATTGCGGGCTTGACCGGCGACTGGACCATGGCCTCGTTCCGCCGTGAAATGGTCGAGAAGATCCGCGCTCAGGTCGGTGACGGCAAGGTGATCTGCGGCCTGTCCGGCGGCGTTGACAGCTCGGTTGCTGCGGTTCTGATCCATGAGGCCATTGGCGAGCAACTGACCTGCGTCTTCGTCGACACGGGCCTTCTGCGCCACAATGAGGCCGAGCAGGTGGTGAGCCTGTTCAACGAGCACTACAAGATTCCCCTGATCCATGTGAACGCCAAGGACACGTTCTTGGGGCAATTGGCCGGGGTCAGCGATCCAGAGGTCAAGCGCAAGACCATTGGCCGTCTGTTCATCGAGATTTTCGACGCCGAAGCCGCCAAGATCGACGGCGCGGCCTTCCTGGCCCAAGGCACGCTCTATCCCGACGTGATCGAGAGCGTTTCGGCGCGCGGCGGTCCTTCGGCGGTGATCAAGAGCCACCACAATGTCGGCGGCCTGCCGGACTTTATGAAGCTCAAGCTGGTCGAGCCTTTGCGCGAACTCTTCAAGGACGAGGTGCGGGTTTTGGGCGTTGAGCTGGGTCTGGCCCCGGCCTTTGTCGACCGCCATCCGTTCCCCGGACCGGGTCTGGCCATCCGCATCCCCGGCGAGATCACGCCCCAGAAGGTCGCCACCCTGCAACAGGCCGACGCCATCTATCTGGAAGAGATCCGCAAGGCGGGCCTCTATGACAAGATCTGGCAGGCTTTTGCCGTGCTCTTGCCGGTCAAGACCGTCGGCGTCATGGGCGATGCCCGCACCTACGAAGACGTTCTTGCCCTGCGCGCCGTCACCTCCACCGATGGCATGACCGCCGACTTCTTCGAATTCCCTTGGGAAGTCCTTGGCCGCTGCGCCACCCGGATCATCAATGAGGTCCGAGGTGTCAACCGCGTGGTCTATGACGTGACCAGCAAGCCGCCGGGCACCATCGAGTGGGAATGACGCGATGACCGACACGGACACCGCCATTCGCATGACCGATCTTGAATCGCGCCTTGCCGAGCAGGACCGGATGATCGCCGATCTGAACGAGATGGTGATTGCCCAGTGGCGCAAGATCGACACTCTAGAACGCCGCTTTGGCGAGCTTCGTGACGAGATGGACACAGCCGCCCTGACCCGGGCTGGCGCCACGGACACACCACCGCCGCACTATTGACGCCGCGCCGCAGGTCTAGGAACTGGCGGGCATAGTGGCGTGGGGGTGAACTAAAGATTTATCTTCTCAGACTCGATGGGCTGGGTTTATCACTTGGCTAACAAAGTGATTTTGGGGGCGGCAATGACGGGTATGGAAATTCTGAAGCCAGTGGTCGCGCTGGCGATCTGGACGATGGTGATGTGGCTGTGGATGTATGTCACGCGCATCCCGGCGGTTGGCGCGCTGCCGAAGTCTGACGATGCCAATGCCGATATTGGCTGGACCGGTGCGAAGCTAGAAGGACTGCTCCCGCCCTCTGTTCAGTGGAAAGCCCACAACTATAACCACCTGCATGAAGCACCGACGGTGTTCTACGCGGTGTGTCTGGTTCTCGCCCTTATTCATCAAGGAAATGGCGTCAACCTGATGATCGCTTGGGTCTATGTCGCCCTGCGCGTGATCCATTCGATCTTCCACGCGACCGTGAACAGGGTCATGCCTCGCTTTGCGCTATTTGCCCTCTCCAGTCTGGCCCTGATCATGCTGATCGCCCATGCCGCCATTGCGGTCTTCAGCGGCGCGGTCTGAGTCTCTAGATCGGTGGAGGACGGGCGATTGCTCGTGCCTTAGTCGATGCCATGACAACGATCCAAGCCTAGGGGTCTGTCACCCCTAGGTGCGGGGCACTTTGGGTTAAGCATGGCGCACGCCCTCAGCCCCCATCTCCGCAATGACCATGAACGCCCCGTCTTTCGCCGCGGACCCGAGGAAATAATGGTCACCGAGCTCATAGTGGGCGGAGGCGGCGAAGCGGATTAGGACCTCTTCTGCGTCCGTCGAAAAGTCTAATCCGAACTTTAGACCTTCCCCAGTCGCCTTGAGGGTGCGTCCGGATGCGCCCCTGTTTAAGAGCGCGATGGTTCCCTTAGAATAGAGATCGAGCAGCACGACGCTGCCTTGGGCGCTATTGGCCTTGAGGTCGGCGAGGGTGGCGCGAACATCGGCCTCGCTCAGATAGAGCGTCACCCCTTCCCAGAGGAAGATGGTCTTAAGGCTGGGGTCATAGGCCGAGGCGGTCAGGGCCGAGATCCACTGCGGATTGGAAAAATCGACCTCGATATAGTGGACGTGGTCGGTGCTGAGGCCTGCGCGCTTAAGGGCCTCGCGTTTGGCCCGTTGATCGGCGCTTTGGTCGAGCTCAAAGAGGGCAAGGCCTTGGTCAGCAAGATCGCCATAGCAGCGCGTGTCATATCCGGCCCCCAGAATGACCAGCTGCTGAGCTTCGGCGACGCTATTGGTGATCAGGCTATCGAAACGCCGTGACCGGGCAATGAAGATGCTAGCCAAGCCGCAGTTCTCATCATCCGGCAATAGGGGATAGAGGATCGGCGTTCCCGCGACGTGCTTGGCAACCCATAGCGGAAAGAGGGCAATGAACAGGCCCATCACAGAGTTGTTTGGCAGGTGAGCCGCTAAGCGCCGCGAGGCTGGGTCTGGGCGCAGGCCGAAGAGGTCGCCGGTCCAGCGGCCATTGAGCACCTCGACCGCCGTCTGGGACAGACCGAGTTTTCGACTGACCCCCACCTGTTTGTAGGCGACCCAGACCGCCCCAAGGAGCGTGAGGGGCAACCAGATCAGTTGCAGGGGGATATAGATCAACCAAGCCAGTCGTTTCATGGCCCCAACCCTTCGAGGTCTACATGTTCTTAGCTGAGATTGGTCCTTCAAATCGCCGTTGTCAAAGCGCCAAGGACCGATGATCTGCCGCTGGGCCCTTGCCTTTGGGGCCGCGACCCATGCACTCTGTTCCTAAGGCTGCAAAGACGGCCTGACCCTTGGGCTGGAGACCGGATCATGTCCTTTGTTACGACCGCGCGGCACCATGGTGCCTTGGTTATCACCTACAATAATCCCGGTCCCGGTACCCTGACGGCGGCGGGGACGTCGCAGCTTTTGGCGGCTTTGCGGGCAGGCGTGGCTGATGAGACGGTGCGCTGCATCATCTATACCGGTGGGCGGCCAGACATCTTCATCCGGCACTATGATGTCGATGAGCTGGTGGTGATGAGTGACGTGGTCAAGGGGGCCATCCCGCCGCCGCCGCCTCCCGCAGAAGACGACGGCGGCTATTACGCGCTGGTCGACACGACGGCGGCAGCGCCCAAGCCTGTGATCGCGGCGATCAATGGCCTGTGCATGGGCGGAGGTTTCGAGCTGGCGCTCGCCTGCGACCTGCGGATTGCCGGAAATAGCGTTGAGGCCATCGGCCTGCCAGAGACCCGCGTCGGCATCTTCCCCGGCGGCGGCGGCACCCAGCGTCTGCCGCGCATTATCGGCGAGGCCAAGGCTTTGGAGATGATCCTGCGGGGTCTAGTGGTCACGGGCCCTCAGGCGGCGGCGCAAGGTCTGGTTCATGAGGTGGTCGACGATCCGTTGGCGCGGGCCTTGGAAATCGCGGCAGAGTTTGAAGCCCGTCCTGCGGAAGGGATTGCAGAGGCCAAGCGCTTGACCCGCTCAGCCCTGACCCGGTCCTTCGCCGAGGGCACCGCCGATGAGCGCCGCTCGTTCATGGAACTGCTCAAGGTGCCGTCATCTGGGGCGAGCATGAAGGCCTCACTCGACGCGAAAACGCCCATTGAGCGGGCCTAGACTGGGTTTGGGTCGAGGCTGACTTGACCCGAAGGTCGGCAGGTTCTGTAAGGCGTGCATGACCCAAGACCGCTCGCACGATCATCTCTCAATTCGCCTCGCGGTCGCGGGCGACATGCCCGCCCTGACGGCGCTGATGAACCTAGCCATTGGCGAGTTGCTCAAGCCCTTTCTGTCGCCGGATCAGGTGCGAGGCTCCTATGAGATCATGGGGCTGGACAGTCAGCTGATCATCGACGGCACCTATTTCGTGGTCGAGGACGAGGCCGGAACGATTGGCGGCTGCGGCGGCTGGTCAAGGCGCGCGACCCTGTTTGGCGGTGACCATTCAGCGGGCAGGGATGCGGCCTTGCTTGACCCGCTGAAGGACGCAGCAAGGGTGCGGGCCATGTACACCCATCCCAATTTCACCCGGCGCGGGATCGGACGGATGGTGCTGGACACTTGCGAGGCGGCGGCGCGGGCGGAGGGCTTTAAGACCTGCGAACTGGCGGCGACCATGGGCGGTGAGCCGCTTTACCGCGCCTGCGGCTATCACGAGATCGAGCCCTTTACGGCCGTGACATCGGGCGGGGTGGTTGTTCCGCTGATCCGGATGGGGAAGGGGCTTTAGGGGTAAAACAAGGCCCTCACCCACCCCTCTCCCACAGGGAGAGGGCTAAGAACGATAAAGCCCTCGCCCCCTTGGGGGAGAGGGTTGGGTGAGGGGGCTCCATCCAAAGTTCTCTCCGCCGCGTTCCCCGCGAAGGCGGGGATCCAGATGAGGGCCAACCAGCGGACGGTTCTAGAAGCTTCTGGGTCCCCGCCTGCGCGGGGAAAGTGGGTGTGGGAGGAAAACAAGGCCCCCTACGGCCCTTCGGGCCACTTCCCCCAGAGGGGGAAGACCTATGAAAAGCAAATCTTCCCCCTTTGGGGGAAGTACCGGCGCAGCCGGGGTAGGGGGTTCTACCCTACCCTCAGAGCCGGATCGAGGCGGACCTGGCGTGGGCGGGCAGGCCTTCGGCTTCGGCGAGGGCGACCGTGGCTCCGGCGAGCTTGGCGAAGGCCTCGGCATCGCACTGGATCAGCGAGGTGCGCTTGAGGAAGTCATAGATCGACAGGCCCGAACTGAACCGTGCCGCGCGGCTGGTCGGAAGGACGTGGTTGGAGCCCGCCACATAGTCACCAATCGCTTCGGGCGCGTGACGGCCCAAGAAGATCGCTCCGGCGTGCCGCACACGGTCGGACAGGCGTTCAGGATGCTCGACCGCGAATTCGACATGCTCCGGCGCGATCAGGTCGACCAGCGGCGGGCTATCCTCGAGCGGACAGATCACCACCGCGCCGTGATTGCGCCAAGAGGCCGCCGCATCCTCGCCCGTCGCCAAGGTCTTGAGCTGAGCTTGGATGGCCGCGCAGACGGCGTCGGCAAAGGCCGCATCGTCTGTGATGAGGATCGATTGAGCGGCTGGATCATGCTCGGCTTGAGACAGAAGGTCCGCCGCGATCCAGTCGGGATTGTTAGCCCCATCGGCCACCACCACAATCTCAGAAGGACCGGCCAGCGCATCAATGCCGACCACGCCATAGAGCCTGCGCTTAGCCGCCGTGACAAAGGCATTTCCGGGGCCAACGATCTTGTCCACCGGTGCAATGGGGCCTGCGCCATAGGCCAACGCAGCCACGGCATGGGCCCCGCCTAGACGCCAAATCTCGGTCACGCCCGCCGCCTTGGCTGCGGCCAGCACAGCCGGCTGCATCCGGCCGGGAGGCGTCACCATCGCAATCCGGTCTACACCCGCGACCTTGGCCGGAACCGCATTCATCAGCACGGTCGAGGGATAGGCAGCGCGGCCACCGGGGACATAGATGCCCACAGCCTCCAGCGGCGTCCAGCGCCAGCCCAGACGCGTGCCCGTATCATCGGTCCATTGCGCGTCCGCAGGCCTTTGGCGCGCGTGATAGGTACGGATACGGTCCGCTGCAAAGTCGATGGCATCGCGGACGGACTGCGGACAGGCCGCTGCCCCGGCGTCGATCTCGTCAGCCGTCACCCGCAAGGTCTCTTCGGTCAGGGAGGCGCGGTCGAACTGCTCGGCAAAGCGCAGGACCGCAGGCAGGCCTTCGGTCTTTACGGCTTGGACGATAGCGGCCACAGCGACGTCCACCTCAGCCGCAGAGCCGCGCTCCTCGTTCAAAAAGGCGCGGAAATCGGCGGCGAAGCCGGGATCGGAAACATTAAAACGGCGCATGGCTCTTACTCAGGTCAGGTCGTGCTTGGGCGCGCGAGGCGTTGGCCAAGGAGAACTAAGGTCGGCGGCGATAATATCAATCATCTCGACCTCGGCGCGCAGGTCCCCTCCCCCCGCAAAGGTGAGGATGAGGGCCCCGCCGGGCGCTTCGCCCGCCTCGAAACTGATGGTCAGGAGTTCGACCACCGCGTCCTTGACGTCTCGGCGAAGGTTACGGGTCTTGACCGCCATCACGCCGCCAAACTGCAGGCCTGTGCGCACACGCTCTTGCGTACGCGCGCCATTTTCCCAGCGATAGCGATTGAGGGCCAAGGTGAGTTGGCGCGAGGACGCCTGATAGGCAATATCGCCGATCTGACAGACAGCATCTTGCAAGGCCGCCGAGATCACGGCCAGATCGTCAGTGTCCTCAGCCAACAGTCGCAAGGGGGCCTTTGAAGCCGCCATTGAGCCTAGTCCTCTTCTGATCCAGAGCCCTTGATCCGGCGCACATTGGCCCCGCAAGCGCCGAGTTTTTCTTCCAGTCGCTCAAATCCGCGATCGAGGTGATAGACGCGGTTGACCATGGTCTCGCCCTTTGCGGCCAATCCAGCGATGACCAAGCTCACGGAGGCGCGCAAATCGGTGGCCATCACTTGGGCCCCATTGAGCCGCTCGACCCCGCGCACACGCGCCTCGCCGCCATGGACCGAAATGTCGGCCCCAAGCCGCGCCAGTTCAGGGACGTGCATGAAGCGGTTCTCGAAAATGGTTTCGCGAATAACGCTTTCGCCCTCGGCCGTGGTCATCAGCGCCATGAATTGGGCCTGAAGGTCGGTGGCAAAGCCGGGATAGGGCGTGGTGTCGATATTGACGGCCTTCAGACGTCCAGGCCCACGGCGAATGATCATGCCGTCTGCGGTTGGCGTGACGCTAACGCCCGCCTCAATCAGCTTGTCGGTCAGGGCTTGGTTAAAGTCGAAGCGGGTATTGGTCAGGCGCACCTCACCCCCGGCCATGGCTGCGGCCAGCGCATAGGTGCCCGTCTCGATCCGGTCAGCAATGACCGCATGGCTGCCGCCGCCTAGGCGCGCAACGCCGGTGATGGTGATGGTCGGTGTCCCCGCCCCTTCGACCTTGGCGCCCATCATGGTCAGACAGTCAGCCAGATCGCCAATTTCCGGCTCGCAGGCCGAATTGTGTAGGACCGTGACGCCCTCGGCCAGAACCGCCGCCAGCATAGCGTGCTCGGTCGCACCGACCGAAACGAACGGAAAGGTGATTTCAGCGCCGCGCAGGCCGCGTGGGGCCTGAGCAAAGACATAGCCATCATGCAGGTCGATGGTCGCACCGAGCGCCTCTAGGGCCTTGAGGTGCAGATCCACAGGCCTTGCGCCAATCGTACAGCCGCCGGGAAGCGAAACCTTGGCATGGCCGGTGCGCGCAATCAGCGGGCCCAGCACATTGAACGAGGCCCGCATCTGACGCACCAGATCATAGGGCGCAATGGCCCCAAGGATCTCAGGGGTGTGTAGAAGGGTCTCTGGACCGTCGGGGCCTTCGCGCTCGATCAGCTCTGCGCCAAGACGTTGGAGCAGCCGGCCTAGGAACTTGGTGTCCGCCAGACGCGGCATATTGGTTAGCCGAACCGGCTGGTCGGTCAAAAGACTAGCCGCCATCAATTTGAGCGCGGAATTCTTAGCGCCACTGATCGGGATCGTCCCGTTCAACTCTGCGCCGCCGATGATGGCGATACGGTCCATAGATCCCTCGAAAGTTCGGACGAAGGCAAACCCGTCCACCCCTTGTTTGCGGTGCGGTTCTACAACAGGCAAGACCCGGTTGCGAGGGGCCGTTTTGTTGGGGAGTGAAATGAGGGCGAAACAAGGCCCCCTTCGGCGCTGCGCGCCACTTCCCCCAGAGGGGGAAGATCTGGGTCGGTAAATCTTCCCCCTCTGGGGGAAGTACCCGCGCAGCGGGGGTAGGGGGTCACATCCACCCCTACGATTCGTCGCTAGACCGCGTCGTCAACCTCAGCATCGGGCTTGGCCATCGCCACTGGAGCCTTGCGGCGACGCAGATTTTGCCTCAGGGCCACCGCCAGACGGGCCTCGCGCTCAGCTT
>CALFYB010000381.1 GCA_937952995.1 uncultured Caulobacteraceae bacterium | reverse complement strand
CAATATAGCCGCGTGACGCCGCCACGAACGGATTGGCGAAGCGTTCTTTATATTCAGCTTCGCGCGCGGCCAGCTTTTCAGCGTCGCCAATATCGGCCCGGAAGATGATCTCCACCGCGCCCTTGGCCCCCATCACTGCGATCTCGGCGGTCGGCCAAGCATAGTTGACGTCGCCGCGCAGGTGCTTGGAGCTCATCACGTCATAGGCACCGCCATAGGCCTTGCGGGTGATGACCGTGACCTTGGGGACCGTGGCTTCCGCATAGGCGAACAGCAGCTTAGCGCCGTGCTTAATCAGGCCGCCATATTCCTGCTTGGTGCCGGGCATGAAGCCTGGAACGTCGACAAGGGTGATGATGGGGATACCGAACGCATCGCAGAAACGCACAAAGCGCGCGGCCTTGCGGCTAGCGTCAATATCCAGAACGCCAGCCAGAACCTGAGGCTGATTGGCGACGATGCCGACGCTCGAACCGTCCATCCGCGCAAAGCCAGTGATGATGTTCTTAGCGAAATCCTTGCCGATCTCGAAGAAGTCGGCCTCGTCCACGATCTTGAGGATCAGTTCCTTCATATCGTAGGGCTTGTTCGGATTGGCCGGGATCAGGCTGTCGAGCGATGGCTCATCGCGCATCGCGTCATCGAACGTCTCGCGCACAGGCGGCTTTTCGCGGTTCGACAGGGGCAAGAAGTCGACCAGGCGGCGAACCTGGGTCATGGCCTCGAGGTCGTTCTCAAAGGCACCGTCCGCCACGCCAGACTTGCCGGCATGGACGCGCGCGCCGCCAAGATCTTCGGCTGAAACAGTCTCGTTGGTCACGGTCTTGACCACGTCAGGACCGGTCACGAACATGTAGCTGGTATCCTTCACCATAAAGATGAAGTCGGTCAGGGCGGGGGAATAGACGTCGCCGCCCGCGCAGGGGCCCATGATGACGCTGATCTGCGGGATCACACCGCTGGACATCACATTTTCCATAAAGATGTCGGCATAGCCTGCGAGGCTGTCGACGCCTTCCTGAATGCGCGCACCGCCCGCATCGAACAGGCCAATCACCGGCGCACCATTACGGGCCGCCATCTGCTGAACCTTCACGATCTTTTGGGCGTGGGTCATGGACAAGGAGCCACCGAACACGGTGAAGTCCTTGGAGAAGACATAGACGAGGCGACCATTGATGGTGCCCCAGCCGGTGACAACGCCGTCGCCGGGAACCTTTTGGTTTTCCATGCCGAAGTCGGAACAGCGATGTTCGACGAACATGTCATATTCTTCGAACGACCCTTCATCGAGCAACAGGTCAATGCGCTCGCGAGCGGTCAGCTTGCCCTTAGCATGCTGCGCGGCAATGCGCTTTTCGCCGCCGCCGAGGCGGGCCTGATCGCGACGCTTTTCCAGCTCGTCAAGAATATGCTGCATCGGTTCTATCCCCTATCGTCAATGCTGCAGGAGGCTTAGCGGTCCGTCTGGCGACTGACAAGCTTGCAGGCGGCAATTGGCGCAGCTCACCCAAAGGAAACTTAGATGTTTCTACCCTTGGAGGGCTGCAAACCAGCGCTCTAGGAGCAAAGCTTCCCCGTGCATGCTGGCGGTTCGGGCGGCGGCCTCGTCATCGATTCCCCAACGCGCCTCTTGGAACGCCTGATCGAGCCGCGCCAGAGTGTGCGCGGACTCGCCGCTCAACTGCCCCATCTGCAGGGCAAAGGCCAAGACCGCTGAGCCAAATAGCGACGCGCCAAAGGCCAGACCTGCCAGTGAGAAATCATCCAACTGCGCGGCCATCGCCTCAGCCTTGGTCAGGGTTTCAGGCGGTTGGGTTTGATGGATGATGCCGTGGGTCTTGATCAGTTTCAGCCCCAAAACCGTGTCGGCCCATTCCAGCAAGGGCCCCCAATGCTCGGTCTGTAGCTTGACCAGACCCTCAGGAGCCTCCGCGAAGTAGCAGATCATGTCTGATCCAGCGTAGCGCCCGACCTCGGCGGCGGTCTCGGTCCGCGCCTTGCTGACCATATCGATCACCGTATAGGCCAGACGGGTCGCACCCATGGAGGGCAGGACGATAAACTCTTCCTGCGCCGCCCACTCATCGGCCATCAGTTGCGCGAGGGCCTTGGAGGGCACGATCAGCTTGCTGCCCAGTGGCGTCTTGGGCGTGCGGCCATCGAGCGTTACGGCAAAGCCGCCCTCAACCTCAGCGACGCTGACCTGCTTGTAAAAGCGCTTAGGGAGTTCGGTCTTATCGTTGGCTCTCATGGTCTGTCCAAAGGCTTATCGGCCTGCGCCGTCGCTGTCGCGAATCGGTGAAGCTGATCATTCAAGGTTTGGAAGTCTTCGGCCACATGATCGGCCCCGCCGTCCAGCACCTCTTGCAGCGTATGAAAGCCCCAGGCCACGCCTTGAGCCCGAACGCCCGCCGCCTTGGCCATGCGCATGTCGTGGCTGGTGTCCCCGATCATGATGGTCCGCTCAGGCGTAACGCCCTGCCCCTTCATGGCCTCTAACACCATAGCCGGATGGGGCTTGCCCGGTCCGTCATCGGCGCAGTGCGTGGTTTCAAAAAGGTCCTGCCAGCGGTGCATAGCGACGATCATCTCGACCCCGCGCCGAGACTTTCCTGTCGCGATGCTCAGACGCCAGCCATCGGCGCGCATCTGTTCGAGCATATCGGCCGCGCCCTCATAGAGCGGTTCAGTAAAGCCGGGTTCAAGATGGAAACGGTGGAAGGCTTCCTTGTAACGGACCTCCAACTCCGCCAGTCCCGCCGCCGACAGTCCGGGCGCGATCATGGACAGGCCAAGGTCCAGATTGAGCCCAACGATCTGTCTGACCGCGTCATAGGGCGGCGGCGGAAGGTCCATCTCGGCAAAGGCTGCGAGGGCCGCGTCGTGAATGACCTTGCGGCTATCCACGAGCGTGCCATCGACGTCAAACACGGCCAAGGCTGGCCCGGCTTTGGACGGGCTCAACGGTGACGTGCCCCTCGGGGACTGGCACCGCCCTTGGAGAAGGGCTCGGGGTCGGCCTCGTGCTCGTCAAAGCCGAAATGGCTGAAGCCCGCGCGCATCTCAGGGCTCAGAGGGGCCTCGATGATCAAGGTGCCACTAGAGGGGTGAGGCACGGTCAGGCGGCGTGCATGAAGTTGCAGCTTTAGCCCGCCGGAAAGCTCCGCGGCCTTTTCATTGCTATATTTCGGATCGCCGAGGATGGGGTGACCAATCGCAGTCATGTGGGCGCGAAGCTGGTGCGTGCGACCCGTATGGGGGCGAAGCGCCATCCAAGCGGCCCGGTGCGCCGCCCTCGAGATGGTCACATATTCGGTTTCAGCGACGCTGCCCGCTGGGTCCTTGGGATCAACCGGCACCACGATCTCGCGGTCCCCAACACCCTTCTTGGCCAAGGGCAGTTCGATCACGCCTTCGCGCGGATGAGGATTGCCCGACACGATGGCCCAATAGGTCTTTTGAGCCTTGCGCTTGGCAAAGGAGCCCGACAGTCGCGCTGCCGCCGCTGGCGTCTTACCCAGCAGCAGAACGCCCGATGTGTCGCGGTCAAGGCGGTGGACGAGACGCGGACGATCCATCCCCTCACCCCATGCCGACAAAAGCCGGTCAATATGGTGCAGCGTCTTGGTTCCGCCCTGCACCGCAAGGCCCGCTGGCTTGTTCAGGGCCAAGACCTCGTCATCCTCATAGAGGACCAGAGACTTGGCATAGGCCACATCGCGGTTGGACAGGGTCTTCTTCTCACCGGGATCGGGAGCATCTGGCAGGGGCGGCACGCGCACCTGTGAGCCCGCCATCAGGTGAGTCTCGGCCTTGACCCGCGCGCCATCGACGCGGATCTGGCCCGAGCGGGTCATCTTCTGGATCTGGATGTGGTTCAGATAGGGCCAGCGGCGCTTGAACCATCGGTCCAGCCGCACGCCGTCTTCACCGGCATCCACGAAAAGGGTGCGGACTTCTTTCATGCGAATAGGCGCCTTGCCACAATCAAACCTGCAAATAGAGCCGCGACGGACAGCAGCACCGATGCCGAAACATAGGTGAAGGCCTGCGCATAGCGGCTCTTCTCAATCATCAGGGCCGTCTCAAGCGAGAAGGCCGAAAAGGTGGTGAAACCGCCGAGGACACCGACCCCGAACAGCAACCGCAAACGTTCTTGATCCGCACCGCCGCGATGGGCCAAGAAGCCGACCAACAGCCCCATCGCCAATCCGCCTAAGACGTTGCAGATGAAGGTGCCATAGGGCCAAGCCGTTCCAAACAGCCGCCATGCATGGCTTCCCACCGCATAGCGCGCCGCTGCTCCGGCACCGCCGCCCAAAACCACCAGTAACAGTTTGCTCATGGCCCCTTATGCGCTTTGCCGTGATTTTTAGCAAACCCTCCAGCGGATAAGGGTCCGTTCGCAACACCCCCTACCCCAGCTTCGCCGGTACTTCCCCCAAGGGGGGAAGATCTAAGGGAGCAAATCTTCCCCCTCTGGGGGAAGTGGCCCGAAGGGCCGTAGGGGGTCTTGTTTTTCGCGAAAGTCCCCCTCACCCAACCCTCTCCCCCAAGGGGGCGAGGGCTTATCGGTTCTAGCCCTCTCCCTGTGGGAGAGGGTTGGGTGAGGGCCTTGTTTTACTACCCCTACCCCGCCTCCAACCCGGCAGCCGCCATCGCCGTCATGAAATCCTCGGGCGGCGTGGCCTCGATCCGGCGAATACCGCCATCGGGATGGGGGAACTCCAGCCATTGGGCGTGCAGCATCAGACGCGGAACCGGCTCGCCGCCGATCATCAGTGCCCCGCCATAGCGCACGTCTCCCGCAATGGGGCGTCCGAGCGAGGCCAGATGAACCCGAATCTGGTGCATGCGACCCGTCTCTGGGCTGGCCTCAATGAGGGCGGCACCCTCTGCTTCGCTAAGGGTTCGATAGCGGGTCTTGGCCGTTTGGGCATCGGGATGGTCCGGCTCACAGACCCGCATATAGGCCTCGCGCCCTTGCTCATCCCGGCGCAAACAGGCCTCGATCAGGCCCTTGCGGGGCTCCGGCGCACCCGGTGCAACAAGGGCCAGATAGGACTTTCGAAACCGCCGGGCGGCCAAGGCCTTGCCCAGAAAGGCAGCGGCGGGCTTGGTCCTTGCCGTTAAAATGATCCCAGACGTATCGCGGTCCAGCCGGTGAACCAGTCGGGGGCGGTTGCCGCTGGACCGGGCAAAGGCCCATAGATGCTCGTCCAGCGTATGGACCTGCCCGCGCCCGCCTTGGCTGGACAGTCCCGACGGCTTGTTGAGCACGATGATGGCGTCGTCCTGATAGACGACCATCGCCTTCACAAGGTCGACCTCTTCGGGCGACAGGGTGATGGGATTATCGATGGCGCGCGGGGCCTTGGGCTTGAGCGGGCGTCTAAAGGGAGACTTAGCCACGGGGCGTCTGCTTTTGACGACGCATCTGGTTCCAGCGGTCGAGCCGTTCCTTGACCCGCGCCTCCGTGCCGACGTCCTTGGGCTGATAGAATTGCCGCCGCTCCATCCCGTCCGGGAAATAGGACTGGCCCGAAAAACCTTCGGGCTGATCGTGGTCATAGGCATAGCCCTGACCATAGCCGAGGTCTTTCATCATCTTGGTCGGGGCATTGAGGATATGGGCAGGCGGCATTAGCGAGCCTGTCTCTTTTGCCGCCGCCATGGCGGCTTTGAACGCCTTGTAAACCGCATTGGACTTGGGCGCGCAGGCCAGGTGGACGCAGGCCTGAGCCAGCGCCAACTCCCCCTCTGGCGAGCCTAGAAAATCATAGGTGTCCTTGGCCGCATTGACCACGACCAGCGACAGGGGATCGGCCGCGCCAATATCCTCGCTGGCCATTCGCACCAAACGCCGGGCAATGAACAGCGGGTCCTCGCCCCCCGCCAGCATCCGGGCCAGCCAATAGAGCGCCGCATCGGGATCAGAGCCTCGCACTGACTTATGCAGGGCCGAGATCAGGTTGTAGTGACCCTCGCGGTCCTTGTCATAGGCCGGGCTG
>CALFYB010000380.1 GCA_937952995.1 uncultured Caulobacteraceae bacterium | reverse complement strand
ACCTCACCTCACCTCACCTCACCTCACCTCACCCAACCCCCTCCCCCAAGGGGGCGAGGGCTTAAAGTGCCTTAGGCCCTCTCCCTGCTGGAGAGGGCCTAAGTGAAGGCCTTGTTTCAGTCAGTGATACCGCAACTACCGCGTGGTAAGCCCGCCATCGATGACCAACTCACTGCCCGTGATGTAGCTCGACGCGTCCGACGCCAAGAACAGCACCCCTTCAGCGATTTCAGCCGGGACGCCGGTTCGGGCCAAGGGCGTGGTGATGGCGGTCATGGCATCGAGGTCGATGCGGTTCGCCCCCTCTTGCTTGACGGCGGTCAGATCGGCAGTGTCCGAAATGGAATCCCAGATCGGCGTGTCGATAATGCCCGGATGGACCGAATTGACCCGGATCTTGTCACCCGCAGCGGCACATTCCAGCGCGATGGATTTGGAGAACAGCCGCACCGCCCCCTTGGTCGCGCAATAGGCGCTCATGCCCGCCGAGCCCTTTAGGCCAGCAACCGACGACATATTGATGATCGAGCCACCTTCGCCGCTGGTCCGCATCAGGGGCAGGCTGTGCTTGATGCCGAGGAACACGCCCTCGACATTGATTGCCTGCTGCTTGCGCCAGGTTTCAAGGCTCATTTCGGTCACCAGACCGCCAATACCGATCCCAGCATTGTTGACGAACACATCGAGGCGGCCGAACTGGGCGCGGATGTCTGCGATCACGCCGATCCACTCGTCTTCGCTGGTCACGTCCTGATGCAGATAGACCGCCTTGCCGCCGCTCTCGTTGATGGCGGCGCAGACCGCCTTGCCAACAGAATCCTGAACATCGGTCAGGACGACCGTTGCCCCCGCCTTTGCTAAGCGCTCCGAACAGGACTTGCCAATGCCGCTCGCGGCTCCGGTTACTAATGCAATCTTGCCCGACAGGTCGGCCATGGTCTCTCTCCCAAGGTTATTTTTATCCCTAAACGTCACATGCCAAACGCTAGGCTTCAAGCCTAATGAATTTGGCGCTTTTCCCAAGCGCGCCAGTTGGTACAAACTAGACAAAAGCCTTGGGGGCCGCGCCCTCAACAGACAAGCACGATGATAGGAAACACCATGGCGGACGGCACCCAAAAGCAGACAGAGGCCAAAGGGCCGCTCAACGGCGTTCGCATCATTGACCTGACCCAGTTTGTGCTCGGCCCCTACGCGACCCAGACCCTCGGCGATCTTGGCGCGGACGTGATCAAGGTCGAGGAGCCCGGCGGTGATCGCCAGCGCAAGGACGGCAAGCCCCCGAACCTCAAGGAGATGGGCCCCTCCTTCATCGCCCTGAACCGCAACAAACGCTCGGTGGCGCTGGACCTGAAGAGCGAAGACGGCAAGGCGGCCTTGCGGGCGCTGGTCCTGACGGGCGACATTTTCATCCACAATATGCGCCCGTCAGCCATTGCGCGGCTGGGCTTCTCCTACGAGGACGTCAAGGCGATCAAGCCGGACATCGTCTATGTCGAGGCTATGGGCTATGCCGAAGAAGGTCCCTATGCGGGCCTGCAAGCCTTTGACGACCTGATCCAATCGGCCAGTGGGGCCTGCAGCCTGAACCAGCTGGTCAATCCAGAGGCCGAGCTGCGGCCCCTACCCTCGATCATCGCTGACAAGACCTGCGGCCTGTTTGCGACCATCGCGACCTTGGCAGCCTTGCGTCACAAGGAACAGACCGGCGAGGGCCAGTATGTTGCCGTGCCGATGCTGGAGACCTTCACCGGCTTCTTGATGGCCGAACATCTCTATAATCAGACCTTCGTGCCGCCGACCGGCAACTATGGCCACACCACCACCATCACCCCCTATCGCAAGCCCTATGCGACCAAGGACGGGTTCATGACGGTCCTGCCGGCCAACAATATCCAGTCGGCGCGGTTTATGGAGTTGGGTGGCCTGCCGGGGGCCTATGAGAGCGAGCGGTTCTTGTCCAAGCAAGGCGGCAAGGCGCGCGTCGCGGAATATTACGCGATGATGGAAGAGGCGGCTCTCACCTACAGCACCGAGACCTGGCTGGAACTGTGCGCGGCCAACTCGATCCCGGCCATGCGCGCCAACACCATCCACGATATTTTCGAGGACCCACAGCTCAAAGAAACCCTGTTCGAAACCCGCGAGCTGGAGACCGAAGGGGCCTACCGCGCTATGCGTCCGGGCCTGCGGTTCTCAAAGACCCCGGCCACAATCCGCCGCGAACCGCCGCAGATCGGCCGCGACACGGCAGAGGTCTTGGCCGAAGTGGGCCTAAAGGTTCCGGCCCCTCAGTCAGAGTGACGGTGACGGCGCGCCAACATCAGATCGTTGTCGCGCCAATTGCCAAACCGGAAGAACAGGAACGCCAATAGGGCCGACGAGATGGTGCCGACGGGGAAGCTCCACCAGATGGCGGATTCGCCGAGCCATCTTTGCATCAGCGAGGCAAAGGGAACCCGGAAGGCCCACATCGTCACCGCATAGATGATGGTCGGAGCCGCCGTGGCTCCATTGGCGCGTACCACCGCAGACAGGCCGGAGGTCACGGCCAGAACGATCCAGCCCCAAATAGCGATCTGGTTGATCTCTCGCGCTTTGGCTAAGGCCTCGCCCCCTTCGGGCAAAAACAGGGTCAGGGGTAAATCGCCCAGCCCATGGATCAAGACAGCGGCAAACAGGGTCATGGATCCGGCGATCAGACAGCCCTTAAGCGCGATCTCCTCGACCCGGTCCCAGCGGCCCGCGCCGATGTTCATCGCTGCCATGGCCGACATCGAGGCCGCTAACGCCATGGAGGGCATCTGGACAAAGGCCCAAAGCTGCGCCGCGCCGCTATAGGCTGCCGCCGTGATCGCTCCGTGGGAATTGACGATGGTCAGCAGCACGAAATAGGCCCCCTGCACGAACAGGGTCTCGGCCCCCATCGGCGCGCCGCGCTTGACCAGCATCATCAAAAGGGCGGGATCAGGCTTCAAATAGCGAAGCTCATCGCCCTTCAAGGCCATGACCATGTCCTTGCGGTAAATATGGGAAATCAAGGCGGTCAGAGCGACCAGATTGGCCAACAGGCTGCCCAGCGGCACGCCAGCAATGCCCAGCCTTGGCAGACCAAAGGGCCCCAGCAGAAGGATCGGCGAAAGGGCCAGATTCAATCCAATCCAAACCATCGTAAACCGGAAGGGCGTCTTGGCGTCGCCGCTGCCGCGCATCAACATCATCAAGAAGATGTAGGTGAAGATGCTCGGCATGGTCAGGCAGGTGATGCGCAGATAGGTGATGGCGTCGGACACAGACGGCGCAGGCATGCGGATCAGGCTCACGATGGTCGGGGCCAACAGCCAGCCTGCGAGAGCGATGACGCACGAGACGCCAATGATGAAGCTGATCGAGGTTCCGACGATCTGCTTGATGGCTTGGATGTCGCCCGCGCCGCGCGACTGTCCCACCGCGATACCAGACGCACCGGCCACCCCCATGACAATGCCCATCATCATGAACATGAACACATTGGCATTGACCACCGCCGTCAGGGCACCGGGGCCCAACGTATGGCTGACCAGAATGGCCCCCCAGGTTCCAGACAGAGACTGCAGGAAATTGGTGGTCAGTAGCGGCAGGGCAAAGACCAGCAGAGTCTTACCAATCGGCCCCTCTATAAGGTGGCTTCGATCAGGACCTTGCTTGGACGTTAAGATAGGCGCGTCGACGGGTTGTTCTAAATCTGACACGGGCGAAGAAGTCCTCTCGATGCACCATGAACCCATGGAACATCCTATGCCAGCAAACAATCGAACGATTCGATCCGCAACTGGGCCTTTTACCGCACCATTTTCGCGGTGATCAGCGCGACAGGGTCCTATGAACGACCTGCAACCCGCTGTATCTAAGGGCTAGACCCTCTAGCGTTGAACAGACTGCAATCACCATGACTGATAAACCCCGCCGTCCGACACTGAGCTTGAAGAACCCGCCGCCGCCCAAGCCGGTTGTCGAGCCTGTGGTCGCGCCAAAGCCTGCCGCCTACTCGCCCCGCCCCCGGCCGCCAAAGCGCGAAGTTCCGCCGCCGGTGACCTATGGCTGGCGCTGCAAGCCCTGTGGAACGGGACTGAACGTCCCCGCCGACCTGACCGATGAAGATTCCGTCCGCTGCCCCGCCTGCAACGCGCGCCTTGGCCTTGTGAAGGACTTCAACGGCGACGAGCCCAACCTGGCCAAGGTCCGCGCTCGCAAGCTCTAACACCACCTTGCCCCTCAAGCCTCTGAAAGACCGACCATGACCCTGCGTAGACTTGGACGATCCGACATTTCCGTTGCCCCCATGGCCTTTGGCGGCAACGTCTTTGGCTGGACCGCAGACAAGGACACCTCCTTTGCGCTGCTCGACGGCTGCGTCGATGCCGGGATCAGCCTGATCGACTCCGCCGATGTCTATTCGGCTTGGGTTCCGGGCCATACGGGCGGCGAGTCCGAGACCGTCATCGGCGAATGGGTGGCGGCACGCGGTCCAAGCGCACGCCAGAAACTGGTCATCGCCACCAAGGTCGCCAAGCTGCCGACCCGTCCGGGCCTGTCCCGCGCCAACATCATGGCCGCCTGCGACGAGAGCCTGAAGCGCCTGAAGGTCGATGTCATCGACCTCTATCAGGCCCATGAGGACGACACCAAAACGCCGTTGGAAGAGACCCTTCAGGCCTTTGCCGACCTGATCAAGGCTGGGAAGGTGCGGGCCATCGGCGCCTCCAACTACAGCGGCGCGCGCCTGTCAGAGGCCCTTGCCATTAGCGCCGCCCACGGCCTGCCGCGATATGAGACGGTCCAGCCGCACTACAATCTCTATCACCGTGCCGAGTTCGAAACCGACCTTCAACCGGTCTGCGTCGCCCAAGAGGTCAGTGTCATTCCCTATTTCGGGCTGGCCAGCGGCTTCTTGACCGGCAAGTACCGCAGCGAGGCGGATTTTGGAAAGAGCGTGCGCGGTCGCCAGATGGGGGCCTATCTCAACGCGCGCGGCCTACGCATTCTGGCCGCTCTGGACGAGGTTGCGGCCTCCACCCAGTCGACACCGGCGCAGGTGGCTCTGGCGTGGCTAATGACCCGCCCAGCGCTCGCAGCCCCGATTGCGTCGGCCACCAGCCTGGACCAGTTCAAGGACTTGGCCGCCGCCCTGCATCTGTCGCTGAACGCCGAGGCCCTGAGCCTTTTGGATACTGCCAGCGCTGAATAGAAAACGACGGGGCGGCACCGTGCCGCCCCGATCAAACTCAAGCCCGTTCGAAGATGGCTGCGACGCCTTGGCCGCCGCCGACGCACATGGTCTCAAGGCCATAGCGCACGCCCCGGCGCTGCATTTCGTGCAGCAGGGTCGCGGCGATGCGAACGCCGGTGGCACCGATGGGATGGCCGAGCGAAATGCCCGAGCCGTTGACGTTGAGGATGGACCGATCCTCCCAGCCCCAGCCCTTCATCACGGCTAGGGATTGGGCGGCAAAGGCCTCGTTCAGTTCCACCAGACCCATATCGTCCCAGCCAAGGCCGGTTCGCTCGAACAGGCGCTTGACGGCGGGGACCGGTCCGATACCCATCCGCGCAGGATCGCATCCAGCCGCCGCCCATCCGACGAAATAGCCAATAGGTTCAAGGCCCAATTCTTCCAACTTGTCTTCCGCCACTAAGAGGCACGCCGCCGCCGCGTCGTTCTGCTGGCTGGAATTGCCCGCCGTGGATACGCCGCCCTTTTGCATAGGACGCAGGGCCGCCAGCGATTCCGCAGTGGTATCGGCGCGAACCCCCTCGTCCGTGGCAAAGATCAGAGGATCCCCCTTTTTGCGGGGGACACTGACCGGCACCACCTCGTCGCCACTGGTCGTGCCGCAGAGCGGCTCGATGAACTTCAACTTCTTCAGCGGCGATGCACCATCCCAGGCACGGCTGACGGCACTGCAAGCCTTGATCGGCAACCCTGGCAACGAGTCACAACTGGTGTCCACCCTGACCGCCCAGCAGGGCGACG
>CALFYB010000379.1 GCA_937952995.1 uncultured Caulobacteraceae bacterium | reverse complement strand
AAAACGCCGCGCTGCGCTTCTCCACCATCCTGGATGTGGCCGAGGCCATCGTGCGGCGACAAAAGTACTTTCTGGAGTTTGGCGCCATGGCCATGAAGCCCTTGCGCCTGGCCGAAATTGCCGAAGAAGTGGGCATTCACGAAAGCACGGTTTCGCGTGTGACCAACAACAAGTACATGGCCACGCCGCGCGGCGTGTTCGAGATGAAGTTCTTCTTCACCTCCGCCATCCAGTCCTCGGACGGCGGCGAGGCCCATTCGGCTGAGAGCGTGAGGCACAAGATCAAGCATCTGGTGGATGGCGAACAGATTACCCGCAAGGTCCTGTCCGATGACCGCCTCGTCGAGTTGCTGGGCGCGATGGGGATCGATATTGCCCGTCGTACAGTGGCCAAGTACCGCGAGGCGCTGCGCATCCCGTCCTCCGTTGAGCGCCGCCGCCTGATGCGAGATGCGCGCTAGGACCCATCGCCCTAAGCCCCCGTCCGTGGTGCCAAAAACGTGATCAGTTGCAGGCCGCAAGAGCCGCCCAATGCCCCTATGCGCAATTGACTTATGTGGGTCTCGGGGTGTCGACTGAGGTCATGAAAGTCCAAGTATCCGGCAAACATGTCGACGTCGGCGAGGCCTTGCGTTCGCGGGTTTCGGACGAAATTATGAGCAGCATCGGCAAGTATTTTGACCGAGGCGGTGACGCAGAGGTTGTGGTTTCCCGCAATGGCCATGCCTTTCGCGTTGACTGCACGGTGCATCTGGCTTCCGGGCAAACCCTGCTTAGCCACGGCCTTGGGGAAGACGCCCACAGCGCCTTCAGCACAGCCTTGGAAAAGATCGAGACCCGCATCCGGCGCTATAAGCGCAGGCTCAAGAGCCACTCGATTGCCGCCAACCATAAGCAGGCCGAATCAGCCGCCTTCTTCGTTCTTCGGGCACCCGACACCGATTTGGATGACGGTGATGGCTGGGATGATGACCATGAGGCTCACCACGGCCACGAGGCCCCCAAGGGCGTCGTCATTGCGGAATCTGAGGCCCAGCTAAAGACTCTGACCGTTTCTATGGCGGTTATGGAGTTGGACTTGACTGAATCGCAGACAATCGTGTTTAGAAATGCCGCACATGGCGGATTGTCAGTGGTATATCGCCGACCCGATGGGAACATCGGATGGATCGACCCCCAACGCACACAATCGGCGTTGAAAGCGGGCTAAGCGATAGCGGTCTTTCTAAAGGCTCGCCCGCCTAGCTCGTCGATCTTGGGCGAGCAGGTTTTAGAGTGAGTGTCTTGATGCAAATCGGCGATCTGTTGGACGTGGATGCGATCATCCCTCAGGTGAACGCACCGTCCAAGCGGCAAGCGCTCGCGCTTGTGGCTGACGTCGCCGCCCGGCGATTTGGACTTAAGGCCTCAGAGGTCCTCGACGCCTTGCTGGAGCGTGAGCAGCTCGGCTCGACGGGGGTTGGCCACGGGGTTGGTGTGCCGCACGCAAGGCTCAGCGGGCTTGAGCGCATGAGAGGCGTCTTTGTGCGCCTCGAAACACCGATTGACTTCAAGGCCGTCGACGAACAGCCCGTGGACCTGCTGTTTGCGCTGTTTGCACCTGCCGATGCGGGGGCGGAGCACCTGCGCGCTCTCGCACGCGTCAGCCGCATCTTGCGCCGTCCGGCTCTGCGCGAGCAACTTCGCCAGTCCCATACGGCCGACGCCCTTTTTGCTCTTCTGGTTCAAGAACAAGAGGCGTCAGCCGCTTAGGCTAAGCCTTAGCCCGATCTAGTGAACCGATACCGGGGCCATCTCATTGGCCAGAGCCACCGCAACGGCTGAATCACGGTCACCAAGGATCGCAAGACAAGCGCCATTAGCCCCGTGGACCGCATAAAGGATCTGGTCAGGGTCAATTGGGATACCGCCGATATCCTCGACCGGGGTAGAGGCCAAGACCTGCGCAGCCTTCACAGGGCGCACATAGACCATGTGCGGCGCACCCAAGGCCGCAAACTCTTCTAAACTCAATTTCAGCGTCATGATGACCGCTTCCTTCTCACAAAATCTCAAAGCGCTGGCCGTTTAGCCCAGCGTCTTGATGGGAATTTCCCTGACCAGACGTTCCGGTTGGGGACGTTCGAGATCGATATGGAGCAGGCCGTGCTCCATGCTGGCCCCCTCGACCACCATGCCGTCCGCCAAGACAAAGTTACGGACGAAATTGCGCGCGGCGATGCCTCGGTGAAGATAGGCGCGCTCTACACCCGCCGGACCTCGGTCCTTGTCGCCCCGGCCTGTGACGACCAGTTGGTTATCTTCAACCATGACCGACAGTTGCTCCGGCGAAAAACCTGCGACCGCCAAGGTGATGCGCAGGCGTCCCTCCGTGCGTTCTTCGACATTATAGGGCGGGTAACCTTCGGCAGCCGCCTTCGCCGCCCGTTCGATCAAGGCGCGGGTATGATCGAAGCCCAAAAGAAACGGACTATCGAAGAGGATGGTTCTGTTCATAGGCGAAGCCCTCAGGGGTAAAGCGACTTCGTTGGCCACAAGCCACCCGTAACGGCATGGGATATGATCCAACGATCCCAGAGATGGCCATGGCTAAGGGATGTTTCAAGATGACCCCCTCACATTGACCCCACCCCTGCCCGGCCCTACTCTTCTGCCAACAGCTCATTCCGCACAGCCTTGCTTTTGAAAGCCGAAAATGGCCATCGCCGCCCGCGTCAAACCGACCGACTATTTCTCGCCCGAGGAATGGAGCCGTCTTTCGGCGCGCTCATCCTGGAAGGGTCTAGCGCTGGTCGCCCATGGATGGGCTGTGGTGGGACTGGCTATGGTGGCGGGAGCCCTTTGGCCGATCACCATCCCCTTTGGCATCATGATTGTTGGTGCTCGCCAGCTTGGTCTCGCAATCCTGCAACATGACGCGGCCCATGGCGCGCTGCACCCCAACCTCAAGATCAATGATTGGGTGGCCGAGTGGTTCTGCTCGCCCGGCGTTCAGCGCTATCGCGACTATCACCTGCAGCACCACAAGTTTGCCCAGCAGACCGAGGACCCCGATCTGGTCCTATCCGCGCCGTTCCCGATCACGCCGACGTCTCTGCGCCGCAAGATCGCGCGGGACCTGACCGGTCGCACCTTCTTCAAGCAGCGGTTCGGATCATCCTATAACCGGATCAAAAATCGTAAGCCCGGTCAGCCGCTCTTTCCCCTGATCACTGCAGAACTGCGCCGCCATCGCCGGTTTCTGATCGCCAATGGTCTGGGCCTGACGGTCTTTAGCATCGCAGGCTATGGCTGGATCTATGTGGTCCTGTGGCTGGTGCCGATGGCGACCTGGTTTCCGATGATCACCCGGCTTCGCAACATTGCCGAACATGCGCTCGTGGCCAAGGACGAGCCAGATCCCCTGCGCCATGCCCGCACCACCAAGGCCAACCTGATTGAGCGCATGCTGATCGCGCCCTACTGGGTCAACTATCACTGCGAGCATCACATGTTCATGCACATGCCGTGCTGGAACCTGCCCAAGGCCCACCGCCTCCTCGCCGCCAAGGGCATCACCGCCCAAATGGAGGTCCAAACCGGCTACCGCACCGTCCTGACGGCAGCCGCTTCGGCGGTGTGAGGGACATCCCCTTAGGTCAGAAGCACGACCTTGACGCAGTCGCCGTGATGTTGGGCGACGACGGCCTCGTTGATCTGGGCGAGCGGGAAGGTCTTGATCAGCCGTTCCAGCGGTAGACGGCCTTCGCGCCAGTGGGTCATCAGTTCGGGCAGGAAGACGTCCGGGTCGCTGTCACCCTCGATAATGCCGCGCACCGTCTGACCAAAGGTCAGGACCGTGCCCAGATCGCCGGGCATGGGCGTGCCTGCAGGTGGAATTCCAACAATCCCAAAGACACCCTTGGGGCCAAGGCAGGCCATGGTCGCGGTCAGGGTGTCCGGGCGACCTGTCGTATCAAAGGCATAGTCCACGCCAATGGCAACGATGGCGCGCACGGCGGCGGCCAGATCCGGCTCGGCGACCGGATCAATGACATGGGTTGCGCCAAGCTCGAGAGCGAGGCTGCGGCGCACCGCATGGGGCTCGACGACAATGACCGTGCCGCAGCCCTGAATCTTCGCGCCCATCACGGCGCTTAGGCCAACCGCCCCGCCGCCGAGGATCAAAAGGCTGGAACCAGCTTCGCAGGCCAGAGCCTTCATGATGCCGCCCGCCCCCGTCTGGATGCCGCAGCCCATCGGTCCGGCGACCTCAAAGGGCATGTCAGCAGGCAGCTTGATGACGTTGCGCTCATAGGTCAGGGCGTGGGTCGCCAAGGAGGACTGACCGAAGAAGTTGCTGGCCAGATCAGCGCCGTCCTGATGGATCGATTTGGAGCCATCCAACCTCATGCCGATATAGTTCATGGCCGGCATGGAATGGCAGTAGGCCGGATCACCGCTCTGACAGCGTGCGCAGGCCCCGCAGGAGCGGAAGGTGATCGCCACGCGGTCTCCGGCCGCGACCTTGGTCACGCCCGCGCCCACAGCCTCGACCACGCCTGCCCCCTCGTGCCCCAGCACGGCAGGAAGGGCAAAGGGCATCGCCCCGTCTCTGGCCACAAGGTCCGTGTGACAAAGGCCTACCGCGTGGATACGCACGCGAATTTCGTCAGCGCGCGGCTCGTCGAGTTCGACCGTCTCGAGGGTGAAATCCGCGCCCGGCGTGCGGGCGACAGCGGCTGTAATCTTCATGGGGGTTTCTCGCCTAAATCTTTGTCTTTTACCTTATCGCCATTTAGATAGAGTTTGACGTGACCCGCAAGGCATCTGCCTGTTGGTCCATAAGGATTGCTGCAACCGCGCCATAACGCTCGGACCAGCGCCACTGTGGAGGACGCCCCTTTGAGCACCCAAGACCTCGCTATCGCCCCGGAATTGGCCATCAATCTGGTAGATCCTGCGGCCTATGCCGATGATCGCCTGCATGACACCTATACCTGGCTTCGGGCCAACAACCCTCTGGGCCGGGCCCATGTCGAAGGGTTTGAGCCGTTCTGGGTGGTGACCAAACATGCCGACATCCTCGAGATCAGCCGTCAGAACGACCTGTTCCACAGCGGCGACCTGCCCACGACCTTGACCACCATTGAGGGCCTAGAGCGGACCAAAGAGATCACCGGCGGCAGTCCGCACCTGATCCGTTCGCTGGTTCAGATGGATGCGCCAGACCATCCAAAATATCGCGCCCTGACCCAAGGCTGGTTCATGCCGCAGAATATCCGCAAGCTAGAGGATCAGATTCGCGCCATTGCCAAGGCCTCGGTCGACCGGATGGCAGCGCACGGCGCGGCCAATGGCGGGCGCTGTGACTTTGTGCGTGACGTGGCCATGGGCTTTCCGCTGCATGTGATCATGAGCATCCTGGGCGTGCCCGAAGAGGATGAGGGCCGCATGCTGATGCTGACCCAAGAGCTGTTCGGGGCCCAAGACCCTGATACGGCCCGCAGCGTCGCGGCCATGACCTCCGAGCAGTTCGCCATGATGATGCAGGCCATCGTCGCTGACTTTACCGGCTATTTCGAAGCCATCAGCGCCGACCGCCGGGCCAATCCGCGTGAAGACCTCGCGACCATCATCGCCAATGCCATGATCGACGGTGAACCGATCTCAGCCTTTGAGGCGACCGGCTATTACATCATCGTCGCCACCGCCGGTCACGACACCACCTCATCCTCGACGGCGGGCGGCTTTTGGGCCTTGGCGCAGGACCCGGCCATGTTGGCCAAGCTTCAAGCCGAGCCAGAACTGATCGCGGGCCTCGTCGATGAGGCCATCCGCTGGACGACGCCGGTCAAGAACTTCATGCGCTCGGCGACCGAAGACACTGAAATTGCCGGTCAGAAGATCGCCAAGGATGACTGGATCATGCTGTGCTACGCCTCTGGCAATCGTGACGAAGAGGTGTTCGACGAACCCTTCGCCTTCCGCCCCGAGCGCAGCCCCAATAAGCATCTGGCCTTTGGCTATGGCGCGCACCTTTGCCTCGGTCAGCACCTGGCCAAGATGGAAATGCGCATCCTGTTCGAAGAACTGATCCCGCGCCTGAAGTCCGTGTCATTGGACGGCGAGATGAAGCTGACCCAGAGCACCTTCGTCAACGGCCCCAAGACACTGCCGATCAAGTTCGAGATGGTCTAGGGGCAGACCCCCTACCCCGGCTGCGCCGGTACTTCCCCCAGAGGGGGAAGATCTAAGGACGGTAAATCTTCCCCCTCTGGGGGAAGTGGCCCGAAG
>CALFYB010000378.1 GCA_937952995.1 uncultured Caulobacteraceae bacterium | reverse complement strand
GCATCAGCAGACCCTCAAAGGGCCGGACCTCGATCTGGGCATGTTTCGTGAAGGGCTTGGTCTCTTCCAAAACCATGGCGCAGCGCTCTTCAAGGGTAAAGAGCGGCCCCTTATCGCGGTTGATTGCGACGCCGATGACCAGCTTGTCGACCAGCTTGACGGCGCGCCCGATAATATCGAGGTGGCCGTTGGTCATGGGGTCAAAGGTCCCCGGATAGAGCCCAACACGTTCCATTGAATAGTAATCCCCTCAGATTTCCGTTCCGGTGGGACAACTCACGCGCCCTTGCCGGCCTATCGGCGTAAACTGCCGAAATTAAGGTTCAGCCCCATCCTCTGAACCGGTGTCATCATCACCCTTATCACCTTCTGCCAGCCGCTCAACTGACACGACGCGTTCGTCGTCTGCGGTACGGAAGATGGTCACGCCTTGAGTGTTGCGCGCCGCAATACGGATCTCGCCTACGGGGCAACGGATCAGTTGTCCCTGATCGGTCACGAGCACGATCTCATCGCCATCCTCGACCGGGAATGAGGCCACGACCTTACCGCCGCGCTTGGACAGGTCATGGGCCACAAGACCCTTACCGCCGCGTCCAGTAACCCGATATTCGAAGGACGAACTACGCTTGCCATAGCCGGTGTCGCTGAGGGTCAGGATGAACTGTTCCTGCGCACCCAGAGCACTGATCTGTTCAAGGCTGAGCACCGCTTCACCCTCTTCGGTTCCAGCACCTTCGGTCTCGGCCTCATCGACCACGGCCACCTCAGCATCGTCGACGGCTTCACCCGTGACCGCACGCATGGCCTTGGCATATTTCAGATAGGCCCTCTGTTCGGCCGCGCTGATGCCAAGATGCAGCAGGATGGCCATCGAGATGACCTGATCGGACTCTGCCAGTCGAATGCCGCGCACGCCGGTAGACTCGCGGCCTGCAAAGACGCGGACATCGTCAACGCCAAAGCGGATGCACTGACCCAAGGCGGTCGTCAAAAGCACGTCGTGGTTCACGGTGCACAGACCCACACCGACGATACCATCGCCTGCATCGAGCTTCATCGCTATCTTGCCGTTGCGATTGACCTGAACGAAATCGGAAAGGCGGTTGCGACGCACATTGCCCGAGCGGGTGGCGAACATCACATCCAACCCATCCCACTGCGCCTCATCCTCGGGCAACAATAGGATCGAAGTGATGGACTCGTTGGGCTCGAGTGGCAGCAGGTTGACGAAGGCCTTGCCGCGCGATGACGGCAAGCCAAGCGGCAAGCGCCAAACCTTGAGCTTATAGACCTTACCCGTCGACGAGAAGAACAGGACCGGCGCGTGGGTCGAGGCGGCAAAGACGCGGGTGACGGCATCTTCGTCTTTGGTCGACATGCCCGAACGGCCCTTCCCGCCCCTTCGCTGGGTGCGATAGGTCGCCAAGGGGGTGCGTTTGACATAGCCGCCGTGGGTGACGGTGATGACCATATCCTCACGCAGGATCAGGTCCTCGTCTTCCATGTCCGCATCGCCTTCGACGATGATCGTCCGGCGCGGGATGGCGAAGGCTTCACGCACCTCGACCAATTCTTCGCGCACAATGGCCATGATCTTTTCGCGCGAGGCGAGGATTTCGAGATAGCCCGCGATGGCTTCGGCAAGCGTGCGCGCTTCGCCAAAGATCTCGTCACGGCCAAGCCCGGTTAGGCGCGACAGGGTCAGGGCCAAGATGGCGCGGGACTGCTCGTCCGTCAGACGCACAGCCGGTGCCCCATCGGCCAAACCGACCACGAGGGTGCGAGGATCGGCAATCAGCTCGATCAGTGGGTTCATATCGCCCGCTGGCCAGTCCCGGGCCACCAAACGCTCACGCGCTTCGGCTGGGTCCTTGGACGAGCGGATGATGTGGATCACCTCGTCAATATTGGCCACAGCGATGGCAAGACCGACCAAGACGTGACCGCGATCACGGGCCTTGGACAGTTCGAACTTGGTGCGGCGAACCACGACCTCTTCGCGGAACTCCACGAAACAGTCGATCAGACGGCGAAGGCCCATCTGCTCGGGCCGCCCCCTGTCCAGCGCCAACATGTTGACGCCAAACGAGCTTTGCAGCGGCGTGTAGCGATAGAGCTGGTTGAGGATCACTTCGGCCGAGGCGTCACGCTTGAGCTCGACCACGACGCGCATACCCTGACGGTCGCTTTCGTCGCGAATGTCGGAGATGCCTTCAATGCGCTTTTCACGCACCAGATCGGCGATACGCTCGACCAGATTGGCCTTGTTCACCTGATAGGGAATGGCGGTAATGATGATGGCTTCGCGATTGGCGCGCGCCTCTTCGACGGTCGCCACACCGCGCATAATGACCGAACCCCGGCCCGTCATCAGGGCCTCACGGGCCCCGGTCCGACCGATGATCTCGCCGCCCGTGGGGAAATCAGGTCCCGGCACGATATCGAGAAGCTCATCTAGCGGAATTTCGGGATTATCGATGACGGCCAGACAGGCGTCGACGATCTCGCCCAGATTATGCGGCGGGATATTGGTGGCCATACCCACGGCAATGCCGCCCGCGCCATTGACCAGCAGGTTCGGCACCCGCGATGGCAGCACCACAGGCTCATGTTCAGAGCCATCATAGTTGGGTTGGAAGTCTACCGTCCCCTTGTCGAGGTCGGCCAGAAGCGCTTCGGCGGTCTTAAGCATCCGCACTTCGGTGTAGCGCATGGCCGCAGGCATATCGCCGTCGACCGAGCCGAAATTGCCCTGACCATCGATCAGAACCATGCCCATCGAGAAGGGCTGCGCCATGCGGACCATGGCGTGATAGACGGCCGTGTCACCGTGAGGGTGATATTTACCGATCACGTCACCGACGACGCGGGCAGACTTGCGATAGGCCCCCGACGGGCCATAGCCCTGCTCGTGCATGGAAAAGAGGATGCGGCGGTGCACCGGCTTGAGGCCGTCTCGCGCGTCTGGCAAGGCGCGGCTGACAATCACACTCATCGCATAGTCGAGATAGGAGCGCTTTAGCTCATCTTCGATATTGATGGGCGCAATGCCACCACGGCGGGTCTCTTCGGGGGAATTGATCGTTTCGTCGGACACTGATTTTCAGAACTTTTCGAATGATGAATCGCTAGACCGATCTTAAGCATCGTAGTTAGCATCCATCGCGCTTGGGCGCAAAAAAAGGAGCCAGAAACATGAAGCTTTTACTGAATTCAGTGGCAATTATTTCCTTAATTGGGGTCCCGGCTCTGGCGCAGGTGCATGATCATACCTCAATGGCCGCTCCGGCCGCAGTTACAGCGCCTGCCGCCCCCGTGGCTGTCACTACGCCCATTAAGACCGCTGATGGTAGCGCCATCGGAACCTTGAGTCTGACACCTGCCGCGAGCGGGGTTCTGTTGCAGGTTGATATCACCAAGGGCCTGACACCGGGCTGGCATGGCATGCATTTCCATCAGACCGGCGACTGTTCTGACCCCAAATTCATGACCAGCGGTGGCCATATGAACCATGCTGAGAGCAAGAAGCCGCATGGACTTTTGAACCCAGACGGTCCGGATTTCGGCGACCTGATCAATCTCTATGTTGCCGCCGATGGGTCGGCCCATGCTGAAGGGTTCACCGCGCGTGTGAGGCTGGATGCGGGGTCTTCGGCACCCGAACAGGTTCTGCGCGATGCCGATGGCTCAGCCTTGGTCATTCACGCCAATCCTGACGATCATATCAGCCAGCCCATAGGCGGCGCGGGCGGACGGGTAGCCTGCGCCGTGATCAAGTAGGCTCTAAACTGGCTTCATTTGCCTTAGAGAGGCGGCGCTCCGACAAGGCCACCAAGGCTACCCCAGCCAAGGTGGCTGCACCGCCCATGGCGACCTGCCAGGTGATGTGCTCACCCATGAACAGGACGCTGATCCCCGATGAAACTAAGGGAGTCATCAGGAAATAGGGCATAATGCGCCCCGGTTCTCGGCGCTGGACCAGCCAAAACATGATGGCGGTGGCCCCTACGGTCGACAGGACAGCCGCCCAAATGACGCAGACCCAGACCATCATCGGTGCCGCCACGACCGAAGGGACGATATTCTTCTCCGTGCCGAAGGCCACCGCGAACATCAGCGGAGCCGACAGGACCGCAGTCATACCCTGAAGCTTCAGCGGCCTGATCCCGGGCACCTGACGGACAAGAATGGTGCCAAGCGCCCAACAGACGCTTGCCGCAACCCCAACCAAAATACCCGGTATGTCGCCTTGCGTTCCCGGAGACAGGGTCATCCAAGCAATGCCGCCGAAGGCAATCCCGAGCCCTAAAAGCTGGATTCCAGCCATAGCCTCACCCAGGATCAACCACGCAAATAGGGCGGTAAACGGCACCCAAAGTTGGAGGGAAACGATGAACGCGCTCATCGAATGGATCATCGAGAAGCCAAGATAGATGAGCCCCGCATTCAACGGGCCAATCAAGATCGGAAGAGC
>CALFYB010000377.1 GCA_937952995.1 uncultured Caulobacteraceae bacterium | reverse complement strand
GCGCCAGCTCCACCGGCGGCACGCTGCTGCCGCGGTGGCGCTCGATGAACTCGCTGACCTCGGCCAGCGGCCGGGCCATCGCCGGCGTCTCCGGGGCCACCCGGTAGGGCTGCTCCTCGGCCTCTTCGCGCTCGTGGGACAGCTTCTCTTCGAGGAAGGCGCGCAACTCAGGGATCAGTTCGGGGCGCACAGACAGTCCAGCGGCCATGGCATGACCACCGCCCGACAGCAGCAGGCCCGCCTCATAGGCACCTTGCACCGCTCGCCCGAGATTATAGCCCGTCTGGGAGCGTCCAGAGCCCTTGCCGACATTGGCCGGACGATCAATGCCAATGACCATGACCGGCTTGCGATAGCGCTCGCGCAGGCGGCCTGCGACAATGCCGATGACGCCCGGATGCCAGCCGTCGCCCGAGACCAGAATCACCGGCGCATCGGGATCGAGGTTGGTCTCGTGCTCGATCCGTTCGATGGCCTCGTCCAGAACCTGCTTCTCAACCTCTTTGCGTTCGGCATTGAGAAGGTCCAGTTGGGCTGCGATATCGCGCGCCTCTTCGGGGTCGTCCGTAGACAGAAGCCGTGCGCCGAGGTCAGACCGCCCAACCCGTCCGCCGGCATTAATCCGTGGCCCCAAGATAAAGCCCGCATGGAAAACGCCTGCAGGTCCCTTGCTGCCTGCCACGTCGAGCAGCGCTTTGAGGCCAGGATTGCCCCAGTTAGACATGACCTTCAGACCCTGTGACGCCAGCGCCCGGTTAAAACCGGTCAGGCTTGTGACGTCGCAGATCGCCCCCATAGCCGCCAGATCGAGCCATTGGCGCAGGTCAGGCTCTGAACGGCCCTCAAACAGCCCCCTGCGGCGCGCCTCGCGGTTCAGAGCAGCAAGGAGGACAAAGACCACGCCTGCCGCCGCCAGCACGCCCTGACCGGACTGACAGCCCGGACGATTGGGATTGACCACCGCAGCGGCCTTGGGCGGATCTTCGCGCATCAGGTGATGGTCGATGACCACGACCTCAAGGCCAATATCAACGGCTGAGGCGATGGCGTCATAGGCCGCTGCACCGCAATCGACCGTGATGACCAATTCAGCGCCCTGATCCTTCAGACGCTTGAAGGCAATCGGACTGGGGCCATAGCCCTCAAGGATACGGTCAGGCACATAGATCGGCAGGTCTTGGCCCATGGCCCTGAACCAGCGAACAAGCTGCGCTGCGCTGGAAGCGCCGTCGACGTCATAATCGGCGAACACGGCCATTGGCCGCTTGGACTGTAGCGCGTCGACCAAGATCTCGGCAGCACGGTCCATATCGGTGAAACTGGAAGGGTCGGGAAACAGCCCGCGCAAGGTCGGGTTCAGATAGTTGTCGGCTTGGTCACGGCTGATCCCGCGCGAGGCCAGCGCCCGGGCCAGAGGCTCGCTGAGCCCCGTGGCCTGCTGCAACCCGCGCACATCACCTTCGGCGGCAGGCCGTAGCCTCCAGGCGCGCCCGCTCAGCGAGCGAGACACACCCAGATAGCCAACCGACGCCCCGTCAGTGGTCATGTCAGAGGGCGCGCTTCATCCGAATTTCCCGAACGGTCTGGGTCGAGGAGTTCATGACCAGCGTATGGGTATGAACAAAGCCGTCCTTCAGGGTCACCCCATCCAGCAAGGCCCCCTTAGTGACACCCGTGGCCGCGAAGATCGCATCGGCGCGGACCATTTCGTGAAGGGTATATTTCTTGTCCAGATCGGTAATGCCCAGACGCGCCGCCCGCGCGCGCTCATCGGCATTGCGGAACACCAAACGGCCTTGGAACTGACCGCCAACACATTTCAGAGCCGCGCAGGCCAGAACACCCTCAGGCGCGCCGCCTTGGCCGACATACAGGTCAACGCCCGTATCCGGATCAGCGGTGTTCATCACACCGGCCACATCGCCGTCGGTGATTAGATAGACGCGCGCGCCCACCGAACGCAGGCTGGCAATGATTTCAGCATGGCGCGGACGGTCCAGCACACAAACTGTAATTTCCGAAGGCTCCACGCCCTTGGCCTTGGCCAGCGCCCGCACATTGTCGGCAGGGCTCTTGTCGAGATCGATAATGCCGTCCTCATAGCCCGGACCGCAGGCGATCTTGTCCATATAGGTGTCTGGCGCATTGAGCATGGTGCCCGCCGGTGCCCAAGCCATCACGGCCAAAGCGTTGGCCATGGCCTTCGCCGTCAAGGTCGTGCCTTCAAGCGGATCAAGGGCAATATCGACCCGTGGCCCCTTACCGGTGCCGACCTTCTCGCCGATGTAGAGCATCGGCGCTTCGTCGCGCTCGCCCTCACCAATGACGATGACGCCGTCGATGTTCAATTCGTTCAGTGCGGTACGCATCGCGTCCACAGCGGCTTGGTCAGCAGCCTTTTCGTCGCCCCGTCCGACCTCGGACCAGGATGCGATTGCAGCGGCTTCGGTAACGCGCACGGCATCCATCAAGAGGCTGCGGTCTAGATTGTTCGAGCTCATAGTCGGCTTCTCCTGCCCATGGGGCCATTATCGGTAGATTCTTAAACCCGCGCGATACGCAATAGTTTGGGACGTTCCAGCATCGCAGGCAGACGCGCAATCCGCTCGACCGCTTCGAGCACGACCGACTCCGCCGTGGCATGGGTGGTCAGGACGATGGGAACCGCCCCCTCGCCTTGCGATGGCTTTTGCAGGAAGCCATCAATCGAGACGCCCGCATCGGCTAGGGTTTCAGACACAGCGGCGATCACTCCGGGCTGATCCTTGACCTTCAGGCGGATAAAGACCCGGCTGACGCGGTCAGCCGCGCTGATTGCGGGTTCGGCAACCAGTGTACTGGCCTCAGATTGGAAGACCGGACGCTTGGCCAAGGTCATGACGTCAGCAATATCGGCAGCGACGGCGGCGGCGGTTGGGCCAGCACCCGCTCCGGGGCCTTGAATGAAGATCCGGCCAATGCGGCGGCCTTCGATGAACAGCGCATTGAGTGCACCGCGCGTCTCGGCCAAAGGATGACCGAAGGGGGCGAGCGCGGGATGGACGCGCACGGCGACGCCCTTGCCCTCTCGCACCGCCGAGGCCACCAGACGGATGCGATAACCGAGGTCGTGAGCGAGCTTGATATCTTCTAGCTCAACCTGATCCACACCCTCAATCTCGGCGGCGGCAAAGTTCGGCGCGCCGCCAAAGGCCAGCGCGGCCAAGATGGTGATCTTGTGGGCGGCATCAAAGCCCCCGACATCGGTCGTAGGATCGGCTTCGGCATAGCCAAGCTTTTGGGCCTCGGCCAAAACGTCGGCAAAGCTGCTGCCCTTGGTCTCCATCTCAGTCAGGATGTAGTTGCATGTACCGTTGAGGATGCCAGAGACGCTGACCACCTCTTCGCCGACCAGCGACTCGCGCAAGATCTTGACCGCTGGGGTTCCGCCCATCACAGCCGCCTCGAACAGCAAAGGCGCGCCATTGGCCTCAGCCAGCCTGGCCAACTCAGCGCCGTGGGTGGCTATCAGGGCCTTGTTGGCGGTGACCACAGGCTTGCCCAGAGCGAGAGCCGCCTCGACCGCCGCCTTGGCTGGACCATCAGACCCGCCGATCAGTTCAACAAAAATGTCGTTGTCTGGCGACTTGGCCAAGGCCACTGGATCATCGAACCATGTCATGGCGGATGTATCCACCGTCCGCGCCCGCGAACGGGAACGCGCGCAGATACCGGTCACGACGGCATGGCCACCAGCCGGGGCAAAGTCAGGGCGCTCGGCCAGAAAGCTCAACAGCCCCCCGCCGACTGTGCCCAGTCCCGCCACGCCAACGCGCCAAACTTTTCGGCCGCTCGATTGATCCGCCATGATTATGGCTCCTTAGAGGTTTTCAGCCGTTAGAGGCCCGCCATGACCGGCGAGCGGCTGAGGATTTCATCCGAGTTCTGGATGAACTTTTTCACATTGCGGGCCGCCTGACGGATGCGGTGCTCGTTTTCGACCAGCCCGATCCGCACAAAGCCTTCGCCATATTCGCCAAAGCCCAGACCCGGGGCCACGGCCACGCCGGCCTCTTCGATCAGCATCTTGGCAAAGGCCATCGATCCTGCGGCTCGGTAAGGCTCTGGAATGGGGGCCCAAGCGAACATCGAAGCAGGCGGCGACGGGATATCCCATCCTGCCGATTTCATAGATTTAACCAGCGTATCGCGGCGCCCCTTATAGATGGCGCGGATCTCGTCGACGCAGTCCTGAGGCCCGTTAAGCGCAGCCGCAGCCGCGACCTGGATCGGGGTGAATGCACCATAGTCCAGATAGGACTTCACCCGCGCCAGCGCCGAGCACATCCGCGCATTGCCAACCACCATACCCACGCGCCAACCGGCCATGGCATAGGTCTTGGACAGGGAATTGATCTCGACGGCGATATCCTTGGCCCCCTCGACCTGAAGGATCGACGGCGGCGGGTTATTTTCGAAATAAATTTCCGAATAGGCGATGTCCGACAGGACCAGAAGGTCGTGCTTCTTGGCCAGAGCGATGACCTCTTTATAGAAGTCCAAATCGACCCACTGCGCCGTCGGGTTCGAGGGATAGCTGACGATCAGCACGCTTGGCGGTGGCACGGAGTGGCGCACGGCTCGGCTGATGCCCGACAGATATTCCTCAGGCGACAGGGCCGGAACGTGACGGATCACCCCGCCCGCCATGATGAAGCCATAGGCGTGGATCGGATAGGCTGGGTTCGGACAGATCACCACGTCACCGGGCGCGGTCAGGGCTTGGGCCAGATTGGCAAAGCCTTCTTTGGAGCCCAGCGTGGCGATGACTTCGGTGTCTGGGTTCAGCTTGACGCCGTAGCGCCGATCATAATAACCCGCCATCGCCTTGCGTAGACCGCTGATGCCCTTAGAGGCTGAATAGCGGCCGGTCTTGGGCGCGCGGGCCGTTTCCACCAGCTTTTCAATGATATGAGGCGGCGTCGGCATGTCTGGATTGCCCATACCGAAATCGATGATGTCGGTGCCTTCGGCACGCAGGCGCGCCTTGATCTTATTGACCTCTTCAAAGACGTAGGGCGGCAGGCGTCGGATACGGTGAAAATCAAAACTATTGGTCATGAGATTGTCCCCTCCGGGGGACCAAGTGAATCTATGGGTCTTGCGGTGCAGCCAACCCTTCCAAGGTCAAAGCCGCATCGAACGAATGGGTCATTTACGCCCCCGGCACCTATTGAGGCGGCGGAGGCGGCGTAGCTCGCTCACGCAGATCCTTTGCGAATGCCTCGGTCTCAGCACGTGACGTGGTCGAAGGCACGTCACCGGGCTTCATCGCCGCCCGCGCTCGCGCCGCACTCGCAAAGGCTTCAGCATTGAACAGGGTGGCCGGATTGGCCTCGGCCTGCGTTTCCAGAACCCGCTTATCCTTCAAGGCACTGGCGACCGACTTGCGCCACGCCTCAGGAGAGCGGACGTCGGTCGGGGCCGAAGGAATATTGGCAAAGGTTGGGAAGTCGGTCTGGGCTTTCGAGGCCGCACTGACATCTGCTGCGATGGGCGAACCCACATCCACGGGCTGGGTCGCAAAGGGGCTAACCTGCACGCACGCCGTCGCAGATCCGAGCAAACCCGCACAGAGTGACAGGCGCCAGATAGACTTCAGCAGGAAAGGACTTGCCCAGGGCATCGAAAAACCAGACGTTCAATATTCTGTATCGCTAAGGTCTTATGCGATCATGGCCAAAAGCGAAAGTCCGCCGATCCGTTAATGCGCGCTCGGTGGAACGAAAGTCAGGGAGTTACAGGCATGTCGGACGATATCAAAACCGCCAAGACTAAGAAGGTCGCGAAGGCTAGCGCCAAGACCCCGGCGGCAAAGGCACCTAAGACCTCTGCCCTGAAGGCCAAGCCATCGGCGGCTTCGAAAGCCAAGAAGCCTACCTCTAAGCCCCCCAAGAAAGCGGACGTCAAGGTGAAGGCTGCGAGCGCGCCCAAGGCGAAAATCGTGCCGCCTAAGGCTCCAAAACCCGACACTGCGCCGCAAAATCCGCCTTCTGCGGCCCCTGGCGACCCCATGGGCTTTGCTGAAGCCACTGCTAACCTGACGGCAGAGCAGCGCGAGACCATCGAAAAGCTGTCAGTGAACCTGGCACGCGCGGCCATGACCGCCCAAGGCGCGTTCGCTGAGGCGGCCTTGCGTCAAGCTGATCGCCCTGCGGCGCTTAGCCCCGACCCCTTCCATGTTGGCCCAGCCCTGAACGAGGTTTTTGGCAAGCTGGCCTCGCAGCCAGACCGGCTCATGCGCGCGCAAGCCGACCTCTACAGCCGCTATATGGACCTCTGGCAAAACTCCGCCAAACGGATGACCGGCGAATCGCCTGACCCGATCGTGCGGCCAGCCTCGAACGATAAGCGTTTCAACGACAAGGATTGGTCGGACAATCCCGTCTTCGACGTGATGAAACAGTCCTATCTTCTGACCTCAAACTGGCTGAACAATCTGGTGTCGGGCGTTGATGATGTCGATCCGATGACCAAGCGCCGGGTCGAGTTCTTCATGAAGATGATGACCGACGCCATTGCCCCGACCAATTTCCTCGCCTCGAACCCCGCCGCCCTGCGCGAAGTGATCGAGACCGGCGGCGAGAGCCTGGTGCGCGGCATGGAGAATTTCGCCGAGGATCTGGAGCGCGGCGGCGGCAAGCTGGCCATCAGCCAGACCGATGCTGAACAGTTCGTGGTTGGCGAGAACGTCGCCACGGCACCGGGCAAGGTGATCTTCCAGAACGACATCCTGCAGCTGCTGCAGTTCTCGCCGACCACCGAACAGGTGCACGAGATCCCGCTGCTGATCTTCCCGCCTTGGATCAACAAGTTCTACATCATGGACCTGCGGGTCGAAAACTCGCTGATCCGCTGGCTGACCGCGCAGGGCTTTAGCGTGTTCGTGGCTAGCTGGGTCAATCCCGACGCCAAGCTGGCTCAGAAATCCTTCGAAGACTATATGTATGAAGGCATCTATGAGGCCGCCGACGTGGTGCGCAAACAGTGCGGCGTCGACCGGGTCAATACGGTCGGCTACTGCATCGGCGGCACTCTTCTGGCCTGCGCTCTGGCCCACATGGCTGCCAAGGGCGACACGCGGATCAATTCGGCCACGACCTTTGCCGCGCAGCAGGACTTTACCGAGGCTGGCGACCTGCTCCTCTTCACCGATGAGGCGTGGCTGAAGGACATCGAGACCCAGATCGCCGACCCGCTCCACCGGGGACGCGATACCCGCGCCCCGCTGCCGGAGACGCCGCGCAGCAAGGCACTGGTCAAGCGCCGCGACGCCCTCCGCGCCCATCTGGACGACCTCCGCGCCGAGGAGACGCTGCGGGAGCAGCAGGCCATGACGGCCATCCAAGACATGTATGAGAGGAACGACGCTCTGCGCGCACAGCATCGCACTGCGCACATGATTAGCATGGAAAGCAAGCAAACAGCAGC
>CALFYB010000376.1 GCA_937952995.1 uncultured Caulobacteraceae bacterium | reverse complement strand
CCGCCCAGTTCACGGCGTCGATCAGATGGACGGCATCCGACGCGGCGGGGGCACCCGCAGGCGGCGGGCCAGCTGGATTGGCGAGGTTGACCTTCCACTCGACAACCGATGGACCTCGCGGGCCGACAGTGACGATCAGATAGCCGTGGCTTGCAATTTCAGTCAGATAGTAACGGAACCGGTTGCCGATGTTGGCGCAGGCACCGTTGCCCCACACCACGACCGGCAGCTTGGCCTTGGGAAAGACGACCGGCCGATAGATCGTATGGGTCGCAAGTGAGGGTTCGCTGATCATCGTCGCGCGATAGGGACCGGTTCCCCCGGCCTCCGCCGCCAAGGTCGCGGCGGTGACTTCGGCCGCGAGTTCGGCTGGGGGCTGTTCGTCGACGATCGGCTGAGCATTTGCAGTCCCGGCAACAATCAACAGGGACATCAGTCCCGCCGCGCCCACTTCGATGAATCTACCAACCCGCATGTCGACCTCCCGTTTTCAGTAGTGTACGAACTAGTCCATTAATATACAATTGGATTCCAATTTCAGCGGCACAGGATCAGTCAGCCGAGATGTCCGGAGACCCGTTCAAATTTGAACCTCGGACGCAGCATCCGAAGCCCCGGGGATGGTCTGGGGTGCTGCTGCTGTCCGCGATTGCCTTGACCTTTGCAACAGCCGCCAAGGCACCGCCGCCGCGTTGGTGGTCGCCCGGTGACGGGCGGGTCTTTCCAGAGAAGTTCGCCTATCCCAACGCCTATGGCAGCCTTGGAGTTCAACTGTCCGGCGGTCCAATGGCGACGAAGGGCCATCCCTTTTTCAGCCCCTTGGGTCCCGATGGCCGCGCCTGCGTGACCTGCCACCAGCCCGCAGATTCCATGAGCCTCTCGGCCGCCACGGCGCAAGACCGCTGGACCGCGACCAACGGACGAGACCCTCTGTTCGCCGCCTATGACGGCAGCGATTGCCCGACCTTGCCACAGGCCAAGCGGTCATCGCACAGTCTGCTGCTCGACCACGGCTTGATCAGGATCGAACGGCCCTGGCCGGTCAAGGGCGCAGACTTCACCATCGACGTGGTCCGCGACCCCAACGGCTGCAACTCCGGCGCCTATGGTCCTCAATCGGGAAAGATCAGCGTCTACCGTCGCCCTAGGCCAATCGCGAACATGAAATATCTGCTCGCCATCGGCTTTGCCTATGATCCAAAAGCTGGAATGCCGGTGCCGGTCGACCCCGAAACTGGCCAGCCCGTCTCAGGCAACCTGACCGCTGATCGCCGGGCACTGACGCTGAAGGCGCAGATGCAGGATGCCGCCCAAACCCATCTGCAGATGACCGTCAACCTGCGACCGGACCAGATCAAGGCCATCGTCGACTTCGAAACGAGGGTCTATTCGGCCCAGATGACCGGACCGTTCGGACGTTTAGACGCCGACGGGGCCGAGGGCGGGCCTAGCAACCTGCTGCAATCTCCAGCCGGCCGGTTGAACGGCGCGGCCTATCCCGTGTGGGCCGAATATTCCGCCTGGGCCAATGACAATCCTAAGCTGGGACCAGACGAGCGCGCCTTTCGCCTGTCCGTGGCCAGAGGCGCGAAGACCTTTCGAGAGAAGACCTTCCTCATCACCGACAGCGCCGGAATCAACGGTCCGGTCGGCTTTGGCAATCCCGTTCGTAATAGCTGCGCCTTCTGTCACAACATGACCCAGATGGGGAACGACGTGGCCCCTGGTCAGGTGGATCTGGGCACCACCAACCAGCCTTTCGCCGACCCAGCGCCGCACTTCCCCCTGTTTCGGATCACATGCCAGGGCCAGCCCCATAGACATTATGGCCGCGTGATCATGACCAGCGATCCCGGCTTTGCCCTGACCACGGGCAAATGCGCGGATGTCGGCAAGATCACCCTGCAGTCCAACCGAGGCCTCGCCGCCCGCGCGCCCTATTTCTCCAACGGCTCGGCAAAGGATCTGCGCGGCGTCATCGAATATTATGATCGCCGCTACTCCATCCACTACACCGAGCAAGAAAAGCAGGATCTTGTGAACCTGTTGAGCGTCCTATGAGATTTCTACTGGCCATTGCGGCATTAATGTCGAGCCAAGTTCAGGCCGCCGAAGAGGTGCGCTTTATCGCCTGCCCGGTCTATCGCGACACCGACGCGGGGAAAAAATCAGGCTGCTGGCTCGCTGATGACCCGCAGACCGGTCGCCGGTACGATGTCTCGGCCTCTGCCTCCAAGCCAGACTGGAACTATGCGGTTCTCGTCGAAGGCAAGCCCTCGGCCGAACCGGTCGACCACTGCGGCGGTGAGACGCTGGCCCCTGTCCGGACCTCGATCCTTGACACCCCCTGCCCGCACCATTCGCTTTTGGATGAAGGCTTTCCGGGCCACCGCTTCATCCTGCCAAAGCGGAATGTAGAGCCCCAGTCCGTCAAACGACCGACCCCGGCACCGCCCTATGGGGACCGGGTGTTTCGGCTCTTTTTCGATTGGAACAGCAGTTTCATTGCCTATCAGAGAGAAGATTGGTCGCTCGACCAGACGATTGGCTGGATCAGGGCCGTCAAGGTCAAGTCGATCACCGTCGTCGGCTATGGCGCAACGGAACCGTCGATCGTCTCCGGTCTGCCCATGGCGGAACAGGTCTCAATCGCTCGTCAGCGCGCGGACCATGTCGCAGATGCCTTGGCTGACCTTGGCATTGCCCGCGACCAGATCCGGGTCTTGGATGGCGGTGCCGGTTCCGTCGTCGATGACGCGTGGGTGGAGAGCATATCAGAGCCGTCCCGGCGGCGGGTCGAGATCAAGGTTGAACTCGCGCCCTAGCACCACCCTGCTTCGGGATTTTTCCTGACCTCCCCTTTGACCGGACACAGGCGATGACCACCCCAGCAATTGGCAAGCGGCGCACTCAGGTCGCCATCATAGGCGCAGGTCCTGCGGGGCTGCTGCTCGCCCACCTTCTGGCAAAGTCCGGCATCGACAGCGTCGTTGTCGAGCAAAGGGACCGCAACCATGTCGCCTCTCGCGTCCGTGCAGGGGTGCTGGAGCAGACGACGGTCGACCTTCTTGACCGGCTGGGACTTGGACAGCGGATGCACCGAGAGGGCCTGGCCCATACGGGCACGAGCCTCTCCTGTGATGGACAGACCTTCCGCATCGACCTTGCTGGCCTGACCGGCGGGTCAAAGGTGATGGTCTATGGTCAATCCGAAGTCATGGCCGATTTAAACCGGTCGGCTGATGCCATGGGGCTGAGTGTGCTCTATGGGGCCCAGCAGGTCCGGCTCCATGATCTGAACAGCGCCCATCCCTTCGTGACCTGCATCAAGGATGGCGAGCCTCTGCGGATTGACTGTGATTTTGTGGCCGGATGCGACGGCTATCACGGGGTGAGCCGCACCAGCATCCCGCCAGAGGTGCTTCAGACCTACGAGAAGGTCTATCCATTTGGCTGGCTTGGTATTCTGGCTGACGTTCCGCCCGTGGACCATGAGCTGATCTATGCCAGTCACGACCGTGGCTTTGCCCTAGCCAGCATGCGCTCGGCCTCCCGCAGCCGGTACTATGTGCAGTGCGCCATGACCGACAGGGTCGAGGACTGGTCCGATCAGCGCTTTTGGGACGAACTGTGCCTCAGGCTCGGCCCCGATGTCGGGCCAAGGGTCATGCGGGGTCCATCTTTTGAAAAGTCGATTGCGCCCTTGCGGAGTTTCGTTGCCGAGCCGATGCGCTGGGGCCGGTTGTTCCTCGCCGGAGACGCCGCGCACATCGTCCCGCCGACCGGGGCCAAGGGTCTAAACCTCGCGGCATCGGACGTCATCGTCTTGGCCGAGGCCATGGCCCAATATTATGCCCATGGAACAGAAACGCTGATCGACCGCTATTCCGAGCGAGCGCTGGCCCGCGTGTGGAAGGCTGAGCGGTTCTCATGGTGGTTCACCATGCTGACGCACCGCTTTCCGGACGACAGCGCCATCACACGAAAGATGCAGGCCGCCGAAATGGCCTATATCCGCACCTCCGCCGCCGCTCAGATGGTTCTGGCCGAGAACTATGTGGGGTTGCCGATCGAGCCCTAGCGACGTTCGGGCCTCGGTCCCGCAAAACCTATTCCTGGCTGAGATCGGGCTTGGGGGTCAGGCTCAAGATTACAGCCGCCAAGGCTCCCACGCCGAGCACAACCGACCACGCCAAAATCAGTTTCCGGAGCGCCGGATTCCCACGCGCCGGGTCTCTGCGCGAGGAGGCGCCTTTCCGAACCATTTTCGTGCTCGCCATCGATAAATCCGCGTCACGCAATCGCGAGACCCTTCCGAGGTTGGGACCCTCTCCGGATGAGCGTCCTTGCCGCGAGCGGATGTCTCGCTG
>CALFYB010000375.1 GCA_937952995.1 uncultured Caulobacteraceae bacterium | reverse complement strand
TCTACACAGGCGAAGACACTCTTTCCCTACACGACGCTCTTCCGATCTCGACGCCACGCGCAGTTGCCATTCGACGAGATCGAGCCCGGTGATCATTTCGGTGACGGGATGCTCGACCTGAAGACGGGTGTTCATCTCCATGAACCAGATGCGGTCTGGGCGCAGGCCCTCCGAGCCATCGGCGATGAACTCGACCGTCCCCGCCCCGACATAGCCGACCGCCAAGGCCGCGCGGACCGCTGCCGAACAGACTGCCTCGCGCGTGGCCGCATCCATACCGGGGGCCGGAGCCTCCTCGATAACCTTCTGATGGCGGCGCTGCAGCGAGCAGTCGCGCTCGAACATATGGACCGCGTTGCCGTGGCCGTCGGCAAAGACCTGCACCTCAATATGGCGCGGGCGGGTAACATATTTCTCGATCAAGACCCGGTCGTCGCCAAAGGAGGCCAAGGCTTCACGCCGGCATGAGGCGAGCGCCGCCTCAAACTCTGTTGGGACGAGGACCTTCCTCATGCCCTTGCCACCACCGCCCGCAACGGCCTTGATCAGCACCGGATAGCCCGTCGCTTCAGCCTCAAGGCTCAGCCGCTCTAGGGTCTGGTCATCGCCCATATAGCCGGGGGTAACGGGAACACCCGCCGCCTGCATCCGAGCCTTGGCCGCATCCTTCAAACCCATAGCCGAAATGGCGGACGGCGGTGGGCCAACCCAGATCAGGCCTGCATCCATCACCGCTTGGGCAAAGGCCGCATTCTCCGAGAGAAAGCCATAGCCGGGATGGATCGCTTCGGCTCCCGTAGCCTTTGCGGCAGCCAAGATCCGGTCGACAACCAGATAGCTATCGCGGGCCGCCGCCGGACCGATCAGCACGGCCTCATCGGCTTCACGCACATGAGGCGAACCCACATCCGCCTCGGAATAGACGGCGATGGTTCTTATGCCCATACGACGCGCTGTACGGATAATCCGCCGGGCAATTTCACCGCGATTGGCGATCAGGACTGACGTCAGCAAGGCAAGGTCCAGTTCAAACTTTGGAGGTCCATCAATCGGCAGCCCATGACGGTTTGCGCCGTGCCAAGAAGGCGCGAACACCCTCTTGGCCTTCGGGGCTCACGCGGCGGCGGGCGATGCGGCGGGCGGTCTCGTCCATCAGGGCATGGTCGATAGTCTTTCCAGCCACATCCCAGACCAAGCGCTTGGCATCGGCAACGGCTCCGGGGGCCGTGGCCATCATCTCATTGGCAAAGGCTTCCTGCGCCTCAGCGAGGCCTGCCGTGTCCGCTACAATTTTCTCGACCAGACCCAGGCTCTTGGCCTCATCCGCGCCAAAGATTCGGCCGGTCGCAAACAGCCGTACCGAAGCGCGCGGGCCGATAGCGGCGACCACGTAGGGGCTGATGGTGGCGGGGGTCAGGCCAAGCTTGACCTCTGAGAACGAGAACCGAGCCTCTTGGGTCGCAACCGCCGTATCGCAAGCCGCGACCAATCCGGCCCCGCCGCCGAACGCCGATCCCTCGACCAGCGCCACGGTGAGGGCGGGGACATCATGCAGGGCCTTGAGCATACGGGCCAAACCCATGGCGTCGGCACGATTGTCGTCCTCTGACCAGTCAACGGCTGAGGCCATCCATTCCAAGTCCGCCCCCGCACTAAAGGTCCCGCCTGCCCCGCGCAGAAACACCACGCGGATATGGTCAGCGCCATGCAGCGCCTCAAAGGCTTCGGTCAGCTCGGCAATCGTCTCTGCATCGAACGCATTTTTGCGATGGGCGCGATTGATAAGCACCACCGCCACACCGGAGGGCGAGGCTTCCAAAACAACGGACCCGCCAATCTTGGCATCGCCAGCTTCAATCACGAGCGGTGAGGCAATGGAGTCGACCATGGACGAATTCCTTTGAGCAAATAGGGGCTTGGGGTCCGAACCCTAGGCCAATAGGGAAGTTCCCCGAGATGACAAATACCGCGCACCCGCGCTCCTACATTCTAAAGACACCAAACCGCGTCTCTTCAATCGGGGCGTTCAGGCTAGCGCTGATGGCCAGCCCCAGAACATCGCGGGTCTGGGTTGGATCAATAACCCCGTCGTCCCAAAGACGCGCTGTGGCAAAATAGGGATTGCCCTCGTCCTCATAACGTTCACGGATCGGGGCCTTGAAGTTGGCCTCCTCGTCCGCAGGCCAGTCCTGGCCCCTAGCCTCCATGCCATCACGCTTGATGGTGGCCAGAACGCTGGCGGCCTGCTCGCCGCCCATGACGCTGATGCGGCTGTTGGGCCAACTGAACAGGAAACGCGGGCTATAGGCGCGGCCGCACATGCCATAGTTGCCGGCGCCGAAGCTGCCGCCGATCAGGACCGTGAATTTCGGGACATTGGCGCTCGCCACCGCCGTCACCATCTTGGCCCCGTCCTTGGCTATCCCGCCGGCCTCGTACTTCCCGCCGACCATGAAGCCGGAGATGTTTTGCAAGAACACTAGCGGGATGCCGCGCTTGCAGGCCAATTCGATAAAGTGAGCCGCCTTCAGGGCGCTTTCAGAGAACAGCACGCCATTATTGGCCAAGATGGCCACCGGATAGCCCCAAATCCGCGCAAAACCAGTGACGAGGGTCGTGCCATAGAGCGGCTTGAACTCATCAAAATGGCTGTCATCGACGATACGGGCTATCACCTCACGCACATCGTACGGTGCGCGCACATCCGCCGGGACAATGCCGTAGAGCTCCGCCGGATCAAGACGCGGGGGCTTGGGTTCGGCAAGGTCCAATTCAACCCGCTTAACGGTGTTTAGGTTGGCGACAATCGAGCGGACAATCTCGAGCGCATGCTCATCATCGTCGGCGACATGATCGACCACGCCCGAGCGGCGACCATGGGTATCGGCCCCGCCGAGATCTTCAGCCGAAATGATCTCGCCTGTCGCAGCCTTGACCAGGGGCGGACCGCCCAAAAAGATCGTGCCCTGCCCGCGCACGATGACGGACTCATCGCTCATAGCCGGGACATAGGCCCCGCCCGCCGTGCAAGAGCCCATCACGCAGGCAATCTGAGCGATGCCTTGCGCGCTCATCCGGGCCTGATTGAAGAAGATGCGGCCAAAATGGTCGCGGTCTGGGAAGACCTCGGCCTGATGCGGCAGGTTCGCCCCGCCGGAATCGACCAGATAGATGCAGGGCAGACGGTTCTGCTCGGCGATCTCTTGCGCGCGCAGATGCTTTTTGACGGTGATCGGGAAATAGGCACCGCCTTTGACCGTCGCATCGTTGGCAACGATCATCACTTCGCGGCCACTGACCCGCCCGATGCCGGTGATGATCCCGGCGGCCGGGGCCTCATCGTCATACATGCCGTTGGCCGCTAGGGCCCCGATTTCGAGAAAGGGTGCACCGACATCCAGCAGCCGTTCCACCCTCTGCCGAGGCAAGAGCTTGCCCCGCGAGACGTGACGATCGCGCGCCGAGGCTGGGCCACCCAGCGCCGCCTCATCCGTCCGCTCGCGCAGAGCCTGAGCCAGACCCTCATTGAGCGCGTGATTGGCCTGAAATGCCGCTGAACCTGGGTCGATCTTCGAGATAATACGGCTCATTTCGGCTTATTTTTCTTTGATTGAGGCTCGCGAACCCGTCGATCTTAGGCCGCGCCTCGCATCTTGAGCAAGCATCCTTGCAAAACTCATTCGCCAAACGCCAATAGGGGCATTAGCCTGCTGACCATGAAGTTGCCCCACCATCTGGCCGACACAGCGCTCTCGCGGCTGTTCTTAGAGTCCAGCTTCGCTCAGGACGTGGTCACCTTCTCTTTGCCCGGAGGATCAACGCTCTACGAGGCGGGGGAAGAGGCCGACCATATTTACTTTCTGCGGGCCGGACGGCTTGGGGCCATTCGCCAAGATGAGGGCATGGACCCGCACTTTCTGGGCGTGATCCGACCGGGCGAACCGGCGGGCGAGATGGCGATGATTTCGGGCACGGTCCATTCGGCCAAGGTCGTGGCCCTGCGTGACAGTGAAATCCTCGCCCTACCCCGCGCCGCCTTCTTCAAGGCCGCCGACGAAGACGCCAAAATCATGGTGCAGCTGGCGCGGCTGATGATCCAGCGCGCCCGGCAGACGGCGAGCCGCACCTCGCTCGGTGCCCCCAGCGTCTTTGGCTTCTACGGGCTGTCGGAGACGATCAAGGCTCGAGGCCAGGTCGAACAGATCGCTCATGCCATCCGGCGGCTGGGCTATTCGATCCGCGTCATCGGCGTCGAGGCCGAAAGGTCATCAACCGAGTGGTTTTCGAATGCCGAGCAGGGCCAAGATTTTATCCTCTATGTGGCTGAAGCGAACGAAACCTACTGGAAGGGCGTTGTCGGACGTCAAGTCGACCGGCTGTTTCTGATTGCCGAAGGTGACGCTTCGCCCGACCAATGTGTCCACACGCCCCTTCCCGAACCCCTACTGCGTCAAAGGCTCGTCGACCTCATTCTGATCCAACCGGTCGACTGCCTGCGCCCCGAAGGGTCAGAGGCGTGGCTGGATGGCTTCCCCGTCGCCCAGCTGTTCCACATTAAAGACCAGACTGATGAGCACTATGCCCGGATGGCCCGGTTCTTCACCGGCATGGCCGTCGGCCTGGTGCTGTCGGGCGGCGGCGCGCGGGCCTATGCCCACATTGGCGCGATCAAGGCTCTGAGGGACAGCCAAACACCCATTGATTTCGTCTGCGGGACCTCGATGGGGGCTGTCATTGCCGCTGCCCTCGCCATCGGCTGGGACGACGAGGAGATCAATTGGCGGATCCGAAAGGCCTTTGTTGATTCAAGCCCACTCGACGACATTGCATTTCCAATGATCGCCATGACGCGCGGACATAAGGTTGAAGAGCGGCTGGAGGAACATTTCGGCGAGGTTCAAATCGCTGACCTGTGGCTACCCTTCTTCTGCGTCTCGTCCAACCTGACCTTGGGCACCTATCAGATGCACGCGAGAGGCCAACTGCGTTGGGCCTTGCGGGCCTCCATATCGCTGCCAGGCATCCTGCCGCCGGTCAATGATGGCGATAATGTTCTGGTGGATGGCGGGGTGATGAAGAACCTGCCTGCCGACGTCCTGCGCAACATGCACCGTGGCCCCATCGTGGCGGTCGACGTGTCGCGTGCACGGGGCCTCAGTTCTACCGATGTCGCCCTGCCCCGGTCGCTCTGGAACTGGTTCTGGTCTGGCGACTGGCGTCAGGGTCCACCGATCGTAGCCCTGCTGATGCGGGCTGGAACCGTGTCGACCGGGCGGGACCTGATTGCCAGCCGGGACGCCAGCGACGTGCTGGTGGTTCCAAACCTATCGGGCATCGACATTCGCGATTGGGAGGCGTTCGATCCTGCCGTGCGCGCAGGCTTTGTCGCCATGAAGTCCGCCCTTGAGCGCCTGCACCACCCCGTCAGCGACATTGGCCGCCGGGAAAGCCGCAACGACTATAGCGGGGCCTAGCCTTCGAGTAGGAAGTCCTGATGGAATTCGGGGCTGTCCTCGGCATCGATCGGATCTTCGTCGTCGCCGCCGCCCGTGGGATCAGGCACATGGAAGTCCTGCGGCAGATCCATGCCCAGAAGCCCGAGCGCCTTCATGTCCGCCGCACCGGGCAGGTCACCGAGGCTAGCGAGGCCATAATGCTCGAGGAACAGATCAGAGGTGCCGTAGGTCACGGGCCTGCCCGGAGAACGCCTGCGTCCCCTCAAGCGCACCATGCCAAGCTCTAACAGCACATCCAGCGTACCTCGGCTGGCTTGAACGCCTCGGATCTGTTCGATCTCGGCGCGGGTGACAGGTTGGTGATAGGCGATGATGGCGAGGGTCTCTTGCGCCGCCCGCGACAGACGACGAGGCTCTTCGCGCTCTTCGGTCATCAGATAGGACAGGTCTTCTGCAGTCTGGAACCGCCAGCGATCAGCCACGCAGGCCAGTTCGATGCCGCGCCCGACATAACGCTGCTTGAGCGCCATCAGTGCGCGTCCGACATCCGCGCCATCGGGCAGACGACGCGCCAAGTCGCTGGCCGACAGGGGCTCAGCGGCGGCAAAGAGCAGAGCCTCGACCGAGCGTTCCGTGGTTTCCAGATCACTCATCCTTGAGCCTCATCGACGACCAGATCATCCACCCGGGCCGAGGTCCGAGCGCGGATATAGACCTCTGCAAAGGCCTGAATCTGACGCGCCTCAAGCGCGCCTTCCTTGACCAGTTCGAGGCTGGCCGACAGGGTTGAGGCCACATAGGAGGCCCGGCTTGGCCCCTCATCTAGCCCCAGATCAATGCTGTGCGGCGCGACATCCTCAAGCGAGGTCCAACCGGTCAGCTCCGGCAACTTATGACGCAGACGCACCCGCGCATCGTCCAAGGGATAGGCCTGCGGCGCGCGGGGGTGATAGTAGCGCACCACTTCGCGGCGGCGCTGCTCGACATAGGCCTGGACCAGTTCATAGAGCTCGCCGGTGAGGCGGCTATGGGAGACGATCTTCACCGCCTGCGGATCACCGCGCATGAACACGTCCCGGCGAAGCTGCGGACGTTTGTTCAGCTCTTCGACCGCCCGGCGCATGACATCCAGCTTCGCCAGCCGAAAGGCCAGAGCCGCCGCCATATCCTCAGGGGGCGGGCCCTCTTCTGGCTTGCGTTCAGGCTTGGGCAGCATCAGCCGCGATTTCAGATAGGCCAGCCAACTGGCCATCACCAGATAGTCCGCCGCCAAGGAGAACCGGACCCGGCGGGCCTGATTGACGAAAGCGAGATATTGTTCAGCCAACTTCATGACCGACAGCTTCATCAGGTCGACCTTCTGAGTGCGGGCCAGAGCCAGCAGCACATGCAGGGGGCCTTCATAGCCCTCAATGTCGATAATCAGCGCGTCGCCATCTTCCGCCGCCGAAGCGGCAGCTTCAAAATCGAGACTGGGCTGAAAGCCTGTGCTCATGCGTTAGCGCCCGCCAGCCCAAGGCGGGCCAGATAGGCTTCAGCCTCGGCGGGATCGAAGGGCTGAATCTGACGGGCGCAGGCCCGGGCCGCAGCAGCCCGTTCGGCTGCACGGCCAGACAGTTCAGGCACCTTGCTGACGATCTCGGTCATTTCAGCGGGATCGCCATTACAATGGAGCACCACGTCAGACCCGGCTGCGAGCGAGGCTTGGGTTCGGCTGGCAAAGCTGCCGCCAAGCGCCTTCATCGATAGGTCATCGCTCATCAACAGGCCATCAAAGCCCATATGGCCGCGGATGATCTCTTGGGTCACGGTGGCGGACACCGTGGCGCAGGCCGCTGGATCAATGGCCGTAAAGACGACATGGGCGGTCATGGCCATGGGCGCGGCCTTCAGGGCCTTGAACGGCGCAAAATCACTGGCTTCGAGCTCCGCGCGGCTGGTCTCAACGACGGGCAGTTCGAGATGGCTGTCGGCAAAGGCGCGGCCATGGCCGGGAATATGCTTGATCACGGGAGCAACGCCGCCCTGCATCAGGCCATCCATCGCCGCTTGACCAAGCGCGGCAACCACCGCTGGATCCTGCGAAAAGGAGCGGTTGCCGATGATGTCGTGGGCACCGGGATGGCGCAGGTCCAAGCAAGGTGCGCAGTCGGCGTCAAAGCCAAGCGCCGTCAGTTCATGGGCCAGAAGACGATGGTTCAACCGCACCGCTTCGAGGGCGGATACCGGATCGGCGGCGTAGAGCGCACCAAACGGCTCAGCGGGCCGACGATTGAGCGCGAGCGGCGGACGCAGGCGCTGAACCCGACCACCTTCCTGATCGACAAAAACGGTAACGTCCTCAAACGTTTTGTCGGCGTTCCAGAATTCCCAGCCCTGCACAAAATGTTGGAAGACGCGCTGGCCGCCTGATTGCCTGGTTGTTTATTGTTAAAGGACATTGGCGACACCAGCGCCATGTGCCTGCTGGTCGGCATGATAAGAACTGCGCACCATCGCTCCCACCGCCGCGTGGACAAACCCCATTTTTTTTGCCTCTTCTTCAAACATCTTGAAAGTATCAGGATGGACATAACGTCGAACGGGGATATGATCGCCGCTAGGCATCAAATACTGACCAATAGTCAGCATATCAACTTGATGCGCGCGTAAGTCATGCATGACTTGCAAAATCTCTTCATCAGTTTCACCTAATCCCACCATGATGCCGGATTTAGTTGGTGTATTCGGATGCAGTTCTTTGAAGCGTTTTAAGAGATTGAGTGAGTAA
>CALFYB010000374.1 GCA_937952995.1 uncultured Caulobacteraceae bacterium | reverse complement strand
TGGGAGTGGCTTCCAAGAGCTTGACCCGCACCCGCGCGCCGAGTCGCCAGCGCTTGCCGCTGCGTTCGCCGATCAGGCAGTGGGCCTTGTCATCATGGACGAAATATTCATCGCCCAGCGACGAGACGGGGGCTAGGCCGTCGGCACCGATCTCGCCCAGACGCACGAACAGGCCAAAGCGGGTGACGCCGGTGATGCGGCCGTCAAACTCTGCCCCCACCCGGTCGGATAGGAAGGCGGCGACATAGCGGTCGGTGGCCTCGCGCTCGGCGGCCATGGCGCGGCGCTCCGAGGCGGTGATGCTCTCGGCGGTCTCGCGCAGGCGTGCGATCTCTTCGTCCGTCAAGCCATCCGTGCCAAGGCCCAAGGCGCGGATCAGGGCGCGGTGGACCACCAGGTCTGCATAGCGCCGGATGGGCGAGGTGAAGTGGGCATAGCGGGCCAGATTGAGGCCGAAATGGCCGATATTGTCGGGGGAATAGTGGGCCTGCATCTGACTGCGCAGGACCACCTCGTTGACGATCTCGGCGTGCGGGCCTTCCTTGGTCTGGATCAGCAGGCGGTTGAGCCGGTCAGTGCGAGGGGCCTCGCCCTTGGACCAGTTGATGCCGATGGTGGCCAGAAAATCGGCCAAGGACTGGACCTTTTCCTGACTGGGCGTGTCGTGGACGCGATAGATCAGGGCCGGGCGCTTTTGGCCCTTGGTTGGGGCCTCTAGGGTCTCGGCGGCGCAGACATTGGCCTGGATCATGAACTCTTCGATCAGGCGGTGGGCGGTCAGGCGCTCGCGCGGACGGATGGACAGGACCTCGCCTTCGGGGCTGATCTCGATCTTGCGCTCGGAGCTTTCAATATCCAGCGGCGAGCGGCGGTCACGGGCCTGCCCGACGCAGGCATAGGCGGCCCACAGGGGCTTGAGGACCGGCTCCAGCAGCGGACCGGTCACGTCGCTGACCTCGCCGTCAATCGCCGACTGGGCGTGCTCATAGGCCAGCTTGGCGGCAGAGCGCATCAGGCCGCGGACAAATTTGTGGCCGACCTTGTCGCCCGAGCGGTTGAAGACCATGCGCACGGCCAGACAGGCGCGGTTCTCGCCCTCGCGCAGGCTGCAAAGGCCGTTGGACAGGCGCTCTGGCAGCATCGGCTCGACCCGGTCGGGGAAATAGACGCTGTTGCCCTTGTCGCGGGCCTCGCGGTCCAGCGGCGTCGAGGGGCGCACATAGGCGGCGACATCGGCGATGGCCACCCAGACGATCCAGCCGCCTTGATTGGCCGGGTCCTCGTCCGGCTCGGCATAGACGGCGTCATCGTGGTCGCGCGCATCGATGGGGTCGATGGTGACGAGCGGCACGTGGCGCAGGTCCGTGCGGCCCTCCAGCGTCGGTGCCTCGGCGGCTTCGGCGGCGTCCTCGGCATCTTGGGAAAAGCCGGTGGGCAGGCCGTGGGTGTGGATGGCGATCAGGGAGGCGGCTCTGGGCTGATCTTCGCGCCCGACCACCTCTAGGACCCGCCCGCGCTTGGGTCCGAAGCGGCCCGCAGCCTCGCCGACCTCGGCCACGACCAGATCCCCGTCCTTGAGGGCCTCGGCCTCTGGCCCGAACAGGACCAGGCTTTCTTTTGAGCGGCGGTCGACGGGCTCGACGCGGATTTCCTGACGCGGGCCGCGCAGGGACTTGCGCACGACGCCGAGGATCTTGTGGGCGCTCTGGCCAAGCTTCTTGATCAGCTTGGCTTCGAACTCGCCGCTTTCCAGCCGCTCAAAGCGCACCAGCACGCGCTCGCCCAAACGCGGCGCACCGGCGACCTTCTCGGCCGGATCGGGGGCGAGGCGCACGATGGGCGCATCTTCGCCGGCCTTGACCAGACGCACGAACAGGTCACCGTCCGCATCGACCTCGATCACATCGGCAACGCCCACAGGGGGCAGGGCTCCGGCTTCGGCAAAGCCGCCGCGTCCGCGCTTGCCCAACAGGCCCTCGGCCTCCATGTCCTTGAGCATCATGCGCAGGGCCCGGCGGTCAGCTCCCTTTAGGCCAAAGGCCTTGGCCATGTCGGCCTTTTCCGCCTCTCCAGCCTCGCGCAGGAACTTCAGCAGGGTCTCACGGTCGGGCAGACCTTGCGGTGGCTTAGGGCGAGCGGAGGGGTGGCGGGCGATGCGCGGCTTTTTCATCGCGTCAGGATATAGGGATGCGCGCCTCTAGGCGACCTGATTTGCGCAAAGCCCTCTATTCGCGGCGCAGGGCCTCAATGGGATCAAGCCGCGAGGCTTGCCAAGACGGATAGGCCCCGAACACCAGACCCACCGCCATCGAGAAGCCCAAGGATAGGGGAGCCGCCCAAGACGGGATTGCCATCGGCCATGATCCAAGCTGAGCAATCAGCAAGGCTCCGCCAATGCCGATGAGCAGACCGATGATGCCGCCTGCCAGCGACAGGGCCACAGACTCCAGCGCAAACTGGATCAGGATGTCCGACCGCTTGGCCCCGACCGCCATGCGCAGGCCGATCTCGCGGGTGCGCTCGGTCACGGCGACCAGCATGATGTTCATGATCCCGACTCCTCCGACGACCAGCGACACCGCCGCGACGGCTGCCAACAGGATGGTGAAGGTCGCGGTGGCGGCCTGAGAGGCCTGAAGTATCGAGGCCATGTTCTGGGCTTGGAAATCATCGTCTTCGCCCTCGCGGATGCGGTGGCGTTCGCGCAAGAGGGTGGTGGTGTCCTCTTGTACCCGGCTGAGATCATCCTCGCTGGCCGCCTTGATATAGATGGTCTGGACCGTATCGCCCTTGACCCGGCGACCGACGACCCGCGAACGCACGGCGGGCAGGGGGCCGAGAACAATATCGTCCTGATCCTGTCCAAAGCCGCTCTGGCCCTTGGAGGTCAGGACCCCGACGACCTGAAAGGGCGATGAGCCGACACGGATGCGCTTGCCCAGAGGATCAGCATCCCCGAACAGCTCGCGCGCGACTGTGGTGCCGATCACGGCGACGGTGCGGCCTTGGCGGGCCTCGCGCTCATCGAACATCCGGCCCTGTCCGATGGTTAGGTCTCGGGCGACCAAATAGTCGGGCGTGACCCCTTCGATGCGACTGTTCCAGTTGGTGCCTTCGGCCGCCAG
>CALFYB010000373.1 GCA_937952995.1 uncultured Caulobacteraceae bacterium | reverse complement strand
CGGACCGAAGACCAGATGCGGATCTTCAACGACGCGACGTTGTCCGCGACGTTCGAGGCTCCGCGCGCGGGCGAATACATCTTCCGCGCCCACTTGGTCGGCATCGGCAACCCTGGCGACGAGTACGTCGGCACGCGCCACAACGTCGGCTTCCTCGTCGCCGCGTGAGAACTCGACCACGTACGTGACGGAGCCGTCGCGGCGTCCTAGTTTCCGCGCATGAAAAATATTGTGGTAACCATGGGGCATAGCCCGGGCCGTGACTCTGTCAGGAATCAAGGGGTCGCGGACTTCAACAGATCAGCCCTGCTTTGCCTCCGATGAACCCAATGGAGAATCCTGACGTAATCTTGATCGGGAGCGGTGTCATGTCCGCCCATCTCGGAGCGATGCTCAAACAATTGGAACCACGTTTGACCATCCAGGTGTATGAATCAGCGGACGGACTGGCCCGGGAAAGTTCCGATGGCTGGAACAATGCCGGCACCGGCCATGATCCAGCTCGCGATGGCGTGATCGAAATCATCGCCACCCAGCGCCGAATCACCCCCGGTGGCGAGCACTTCGAACACGCCCTGATGCAGACGCAAAATGGAAATATCGAAGGTGCCGCCGCCGAGATCGTAGACCGCGATCTTCTTGCCGACATTCATGTCCAGGCCATAGGCCAAGGCCGCAGCGGTCGGCTCGTTGATAATGCGCAGGACCTCAAGACCGGCAATCTTGCCCGCATCCTTAGTGGCCTGACGTTGAGCATCGTTGAAATAGGCTGGAACGGTGATGACCGCCTTTTCAACCTTTTCGCCGAGGTGCGCTTCAGCCGCTTCCTTCATCTTACCCAGAATGAAGGCCGAGACCTGCTGGGGGGAATAGTCCTTGCCGTGGGCGCGGACCCACGCGTCGCCGCCGGGACCCTTGACGATGTCGTAAGGGACCATGCCCTTGTCCTTGGCCACCACCGGATCATCGAAATTCCGACCGATCAGACGCTTGATGGCAAAGAGGGTGTTGGAGGGGTTCGTGACAGCCTGACGCTTAGCGGGCTGACCGACCAGACGGTCGCCATCGTCGAGGAAGGCGACGACGGACGGCGTCGTGCGCGCGCCCTCGGCGTTCTCGATGACCCGGGGGGTCTTGCCGTCCATGATGGCCACACACGAATTGGTGGTGCCAAGGTCAATACCAATAATCTTACTCATGAGATCTGTCGCTCCATAACTGGCGGACGGTCTAGTCAGGCCTTGGGACAAGCGCCCGGTTTGAATTGCGTCCCCGGTTCGAAAGGGTCTCCGAATTAGGGCCGCAAATGCGGACCCTCAACGGTCGTTAAATGCCATGCGATAAACACTCGCTGCGAAGCCGCATATGGGCAGCCATAGGGTCTTAGCAAGGGCTAATGACCCAACGAATGTGTGGACTTTCACATAATCACGTCTTCGAGGCCCTCATGGACCTTAAAAACCCTTTTTCCGCAACCATGAATCGACCCGGCCGAGCTGTTCGGTTTTGAAGCGGACATTTTGGCGCGCACTGGCGAGGGCCGCATTGGCTCTGGCGCGATCGCTTGGACGAACCGACTTTTCGATATAGGCGGCGAGCGTTTCAACCATGGCCGGGTCTTCGGTTCCGGACAGCAGGCTAGGCATGAATTGTGCCGATGCCATCGAGTCGAGGCCCTTTGCAATCTGGTCCAGATGATCGAGCGAAAACTGCCAAGCCATGGCCTCATGGTTGCCAGAGAGGCGCTGGATCAGACGCGGACCGATGGTCACAGGCACCGTGTCACTGATTGCGAGGTCCAGCATCTGTTTGGCCAGAACCGGGTCTCGCACCCCCGCCATGGCTGAGAACAGATCATTGCGCTCCATCTGGCTCTTGGCCGATTTTGCACGGCGCAGGGCCTCGTCGAACAGGACCTGGTCGGCATGGCGAAGCGCCGCCGACTGAACAGCCGAGCGGATATCGCCGGGCATGGCCTGCGGATCGGTGTCTGCGGCAAGAAAGCGGCGCTTGGCCTCGGCCACCACCGCAGGATCATCAAACCGGCCCAAGGCCGAAATCAGCGACAGGCGCAGCAGGCCCACACGCGGCGACTCACCGGTCGCCGGACGCCAGCCAACCTTGGCAAAGACGGGATTGAGCACAGAACGGCCGTAAGCGTTCATCGCGCCTTGACGCGGATTACCGTCAAAAAGACCACTTAAACGCCCAAGATTAGCTTGAGTCCGCTCCATGACCGTTGGATCGCTGGAGGGCCCAACGCGGCTTGAAAGGTCCAGATAGTCGCCGATGGGCGCATAGCCGCCTTGGGTCAGGGCGAAGCCATCATTGAGCAGGCCAAGCTGGTCACTGGCCTCCAGATCGTCAAACCGCACCGTCAAAGCGGCCTTGAGAGCTGGCGCATAGTTGGACCGGAAATAGCCTGGCTGCCCCGCATTGAGCTTAATGGGCCCGCAGCCTGCGATCACCGCCTTGGTCACCGGCTTGCCGCTGGTCAAGACCGTCTGGGTTCCAGCCTGTCCCAACACGGCCACCCGCACCGGCACGCGCCACGCGCCTGAAACCTTCGAGGCATCGTCCAGTCCGAACCGACCCTGACGAAGGGTGATGGTCGTCTGTCCCTTGCTGCAGACAGCGCTTTGCAGGGTGATCAGCGGCACGCCCGGCTGACGAACAAAATCATCCGCAATCGCCATGATCGGCTTATGGGCCGCAGCCTGAACCGCGCTCCAAAGGTCGCTGGTGATGGTGTTGCCATAGGCATGGGTGCGCATATAGGCCCGCACGCCCTCTCGGAAGGGTGCCTCGCCGGCATAGTCCTCCAGCATCCGGATGACCGCTTGACCCTTTTGATAGGTGATGGCGTCAAAGGCTTGCGACACCTGCTCGACCGTATTGACCGTCTGAACCACCGGGTGAGTCGATGACTTTGCGTCGAGGCTCAGAGCATATTCCTTGCCCGATTCGGCCTGCAGCCAAGACTTCCAGTCCGGGTGCATCTTGTCGGAAACGCGGGTTTCCATCCACGAGGCGAAACCCTCATTCAGCCAGATATCATCCCACCAGGCCATGGTGACCAGATCGCCGAACCACTGGTGCGCCACCTCGTGGGCCACCGTGGCAAAGACATCTTGCCGATCGGCCTCGTTCGAACGTTTGGGGTCGAGCAACAGTACCCGGTCGAAATAGAGGATGGCTCCCCAGTTTTCCATCGCGCCAAAGCCGCCGCCATTAGGCACGGCGAGGTTATCAAGCTTGGGCAGGGGATAGGCCGTGCCAAAATAGTCATTGTACTGAACAAGGATCTTGGCAGCATCTTCCAGAGCCGTCTGGCCCTGATCCAGATCACCGCGCTTGGTGACGACCCCGACATCGACCGTCCCGACCTTGATGGTGCGCCGCTCTAGGTCACCGACCCCAAAGAACAGCAGATAGCTGCTCATCTTTGGCGTCGGCGCGAACCGAACCGCCTTCAGGCCACCGCCGACTGATTGACTGGAAACCTCGGGCATATTGGACAGGGCCATGCGGCCTTCGGGCACAATGGCCTCTAGGGCAAAGACCGCCTTGCGCGATGGCTCATCCCAGCTGGGCACAAAGCGCCGCGCGTCAGGGGCTTCAAACTGGGTGACCAGCATCTGGCCCTTGCCGTTTGCGTCCTCATAATCGACCGCGAACAGGCCGCGCGACTGGGTGTTGATCAGGCCCGCATAGTCGATGGTCAGGCTGTAATCGCCCGGCTGGATTGGAGCGGCAAAGCTGATCTTGGCGGTCTGGACCTCGGTATCGAACGCGATCGTCGGGGTCTCGGCCTCATGGCCGCTCAAGACCACCTTCGAAAAGGTCAGGTCTGCGGCATTGAGGGTCAGGCTCTGGGTTGGCCGCTTGACGGTGATGGCAATGGTGACCTTGCCGTCAAAGCGCATCTTGGCCGCATCGGGCTTGATCTGAATGTCATAGCGGCTGGGGGTGACCTCATTGGGCAAGACCTGACGCTGGCTGGCCGCCTCTGTCTGAGCCGGAGCCGACAGGGCCTGAGCACTGCCCAGGGCGAAGAAACAGGCTGCGCTGACAGCGCCCAACCAAAGGGTCTTTTTCGAAATCTGGCCCGTCTGCCGCATGATCTTTTCCGCCATCTCTAGGTTTAGTTTCAATGGGGCTTACAGAAGATTAGCGACCCATTCAACGCCAGCCCTTGGAACATGGCCGTCCTTGATCCATCTAAGCCGAATGAGCGGTTTTCAACTCCTGCCCGGACGGCTTGACCCCAAGGCCCAGAGCGATCTGGTGGCCGAGGTGGAGCGCGTCATTGCCGCCGCCCCTCTGTTCACGCCGGTGACGCCGGGGGGACAGCCCTTTTCGGTGCGGATGACCAATTGCGGGCCCTTAGGCTGGATGTCGGACCGGGCGGGCTATCGCTATCAGGACCATCATCCGGAGACGGGCAAGCCTTGGCCAGCGATCCCGCAAGCCCTGCTTGATCTTTGGTCGCAGCTGGTCGATCCGGTGGTTCCGCCCGAGGCCTGCCTGATCAATCTCTATGGCCCGACCGCGCGGATGGGTCTGCATCAGGATCGCGACGAGGCCGATTTTGGTTTCGCCGTTCTGTCTATCTCGCTTGGCGATACGGCGGTCTTTCGCATCGGAGGCACGACGCGCGGCGGTAAGACACGGTCGGTGCGGCTGGCCTCTGGCGATGTTTGCCTCTTGGCCGGAGAAGACCGCTTGGCGTTTCACGGGATTGATCGGGTGCTGGCCGGGTCCTCGCGCCTGCTGGCCAGCGGCGGACGTTTCAACCTCACCCTTCGCAGGGTGAGAGCCGCAGGGTCGGTGATCCTTTGACAGTCGGGCCATAAGGCCGCAATTTAAGCGGGCACGAAAAGATGGCCGCCAGACAGCTCCCACAGACGGCCCATGCGAAGGATTGACCCATGGTTTCGCTCACTCGCCCCGAAGGCTCCGAGCCGCAAGATTTTCATATGTCGCGGCGCGGCATTGCCGGTCTGTTCTTTGCCGGTTTCGCCGCCTACTCCGTGTCGGCACAGGCTGAGCCAATCGTCACCGACACCGTCGGCCTGATCACCAGCGAAGAGACCTTCCCCCATCCCGAATCTCCGCTGCCCGCCTATGTCGCGCGGCCAGATGCCAAGGGCCGCTATCCGGTGGTCATCGTGGTGTCCGAGGTCTTTGGGGTGCATGAATATATCCGCGATGTCTGCCGCCGCTTGGCCAAGCTTGGCTATGTCGCCATCGCGCCCGCCTTCTTCCATCGCGCCGGTGATCCAGCCCCGCTGAAGGACTTCAAGGCGATCCAAAAGATCGTTGAAACGGCAACCAACGTTCAGGTCATGAGCGACATAGCCGCAACCCTAGACTGGGCTAAGCAGCAGAGCTTTGCCGAAAAGCGCTTTGCCCTGACCGGCTTTTGCTGGGGCGGCGCGGTGGCGTGGATGGCCCCAGCCCAGTTCAAAGAGTTTAAGGCCTCAGTGGCGTGGTATGGTCGCACCTCCAAGCCCGCGGCTGGTGGGTTCTTAGGTGCAGAAGACCGGCTCTGGCCCATCGATGTGGTGCCCCAACTCCACGCGCCGGTTCTGGGGCTCTATGGCGGCAAGGACAGAGGCATCCCGCAGGCGGATACAGACGCCCTCAAGGCGGCATTGGTCGCCGCGCGAAAGAAGGGTAGCGACCTGATCGTCTATCCTGAGGCCCAGCACGGGTTCCATGCCGACTATCGCGAGACCTACAACCAAGCGGCCGCGACCGATGGCTGGCAGCGGATGCTCGATCATTTTGCGAAGAATGGCGTTAAGCCCAGAACCCCAAAAAAGTAGAGGCCACTAAGCTCAAAGGACCCTGAGACCCTAAAGGCCTCAGGGCACTCTATTTTTACGCTTTACGATCAACAGCCGCGCCGGGTTCACCGCTCGTCTGGCCATAGGCCCCGGCAGCAGCGGACGGCTCAGCCGATCCCGAAGCCTTAGACGCCACCACGACCATGGCCGGACGCACAACCCGGCCAAACAGCTCATAGCCCGGCGCAAAGACCTGGATCACAGAGCCGGGGCTAACCTCTGGGTCGTCCTGCTCCATCATGGCCTGATGCTGATGAGGATCGAACTTGTCACCGCGGGCTGGATTGACGCGCTTGACGCCGTTGCGCTCGAACGCGCCCGACAGTTCCTTTTCCGTCATCTCAATGCCGAGCACGAGATTTTGGATCGCCCCTTCGAGACCATCACGCGGCATGGACTGCAGCGCGCGGCTGAGATTGTCCGACACGCCGAACAGGTCTTTTGCGAATTTTTGAATGGCAAAGGCGCGCGCATCGTTCATTTCGCGCTCGGTGCGGCGGCGAAGATTTTCCCCATCGGCGGCATAGCGCAGGATCTGCTCCTTCAGAGCGGCGATCTCGGCCTGCAGGGCCTCAACGGACGGGCCCTCTGGCGCGGCATCGGCCTGGCTATCGTCAGTCGTAGCCTGATCCATATCGTCGGCGGGGGCGGTTTCTTCAGTCATGCAGCACTCCTTACCTATCTAGCAATCGCCCGATCATCTTGGCGGTATAGTCCACCAAGGGAATGACCCGAGCGTAATTTAATCTTGTCGGACCGATCACACCGATCGCGCCAACCACCTTCTGTCGGCCCGACATATAGGGAGCCGCGATCACAGCGGAACCCGAAAGTGAAAACAATCGTGTTTCTGCGCCAATGAAAATGCTGACGCCCTGGGCCGCCTTCACATCGTCCAGCAGCCCAATCAGCTGTTCCTTCTGTTCGAGATCGTCGAACAACATGCGCACGCGTTCGAGATCATCCAGCGCCGGACCTTGGCCAAGCAGCTTGGCGCGGCCCCGGACGATCAGGGCGCGGTTGGCATCTTCGCCGCCGCTCCAGGCCGCAAGTCCATCCTCGACCAGACGCGCGGCCGCCTCGTTCAGTTCGCGCTTGGCCCGGTCCAGCTCGCTGCGCATCTCGCTGCGCGTCTCCAAGAGGGTGCGACCCATCAGGCGGCTATTGAGAAAGTTCGAGGCCTCTTGCAGCGACGAGGGCGTAACCCCGGCGCGGCGGTTCATCAGCCGGTTTTCGACCGTGCCGTCTTCGAAGACCATCACCGCCAAGGCCTGATCGACACCCAGCGAGATAAACTCGACATGCTTGACCCCAGCTTCGCGCACAGGGGTGACCACCACGCCCGCCCCGCCCGCCAGCGCCGAAAGCATGGCCGTAGCCGCATCGAGCGCGCCTTCGACCCCGCCATTGAGACCCATCATTCCGGCATCAATTTCGCGGCGCTCGGCCTCGCTGAGATCACCAATTTCGAGCAGGCCGTCGATAAAGAGGCGCAGGCCCGCATGGGTCGGCAACCGGCCCGCGCTGGAATGGGGCGCGCCCAAAAGGCCGAGCTGCGTCAAGTCCTGCATCGTGTTGCGGATCGAGGCCGGAGACAGGTGCACGCCGCCCTTGGACACGGTCCGAGACCCTACGGGCTCGCCGGTTTCCAGATAGGTCTCGACGACCATTCGAAAGATGTCGCGGGCACGCTCGTCAAGCTGGACCAAAGATGGGGTTCGCAAGGCAGGCATGCCGGCCTGAATAAAGCTGGTCATGATCAATTTATCAGTGGCCGTGTGTCAGGGGCCGTGGACGGCCCGCCACTTCCATAGGATAAGCGCCCTACAGGCAGGCGCAAGCGTCTGCAACAGATGAACCGTCCAACAGCGCTCTGTTGGTCTCAAAGAAAGCCGATCCATGCGCCCTTCCGCCCGCCTTCCCGATGCTTTGCGTGCCGTGACCCTCGAAACCGGCGTCAATCGCTATGCAGAAGGCTCCTGCCTGGTGACCTTTGGCCACACCAAGGTTTTGGTCACGGCCAGCCTCGAAGAGGGCGTGCCCGGCTTCTTGCGCGGCAAGGGCCAAGGCTGGGTGACGGCTGAATATGGCATGCTGCCCCGCGCGACCCACACCCGTGGCCGCCGCGAGGCCGCTCAAGGCAAGCAATCGGGCCGTACCCAAGAGATCCAGCGCCTGATCGGGCGCTCCTTGCGCGCCGTCACCGACCTCAAGGCCCTCGGTGAGCGTCAAATCTCGGTCGACTGCGACGTGGTTCAGGCTGATGGCGGCACCCGCACCGCCGCCATTACCGGCGCGTGGGTTGCCCTTCGACTGGCGACCAAGCACCTGATGGAAGAGGGCGTCATCAAGGCCGATCCGATTCTCGACGTGGTCGCGGCCATCTCCTGCGGCATCTATAAGGACGTTCCGGTCCTAGACCTTGAATATGAAGAGGATTCTAACGCCGAGGCCGACGCCAACTTCGTCCTGACCGGCACCGGTCAGATCGTCGAGGTCCAGGCGACCGGCGAAAAGCGCGGCTTTAGCCAAGGCGAGTTCGACAGCCTGTTCGGGCTGGCCCGCAAGGGGATCAACGAACTGGTCCACCTGCAAAAGGTGGCGGTCGGCGAGGCCTAGATCCACTCATCCTCTATATCGGCAGGACCCGGCTCGAAGACCAACAGGTCTCCGGGCTGGCAGTCCAGCTCGCGGCACAGGGCATCGAGCGTGGAAAAGCGCATGGCTCTGGCCTTGCCGGTCTTGAGGATCGACAGGTTGGCGATGGTCACCCCGACCCGGTCAGCAAGCTCGGTCAGAGACATGCGGCGGTCATAAAGCAGGCGGTCGAGTTGGACACGAATGGGCATGGCTTGATCCTGTCCTTTGCCTAGATGGTCAGTTCGGCTTCGCGGCGCAGGCGGGCACCCTCGCGAAACACTTCGGCCAACACAAACACCACGAGGATCGAGAACCAACTCGACAGGCTAAAGACCGTCTCCTCCCGTGTGCCGCCAGGGAATAGCCAAACCTGCGCCGCCGAGATGGCATAGCCAGTCAGTTCCAAGACCACCAACATAAGACCGATCAAACGCAGTCTCCTGACATTGTCCGGATGAAAGGGATCGCCCGCCGTCAGGGTGGTGAAGATCTGGCGCAGACGATGAATGACCACCGTCACCCCGCCGACATAGAGACCCACGACCGTCAATAGCAGGGCAATGACCGGGCCTTGAGACAGGCGCTCACCCGGCAGGCCGTTGATCGACATCTGCTTGATGATGGCGGGGTCGATCTTGAACAGCAGGGCGGCGATTGCGGCGATGACAAGGACACCGACCGCAAACAGCATCAGTCCGTAGACCACATCCAAAACAATTTTCAGCAGGCTCGATACCGAACCTGGACCTAAGGCACGCATCGCCTACTCCCCATCCCTGTCACACGCTGCGACGAGGATGAGGCTAGGTCATTATCGATTATCAATCAATTTACTTATCGTTTTGCGATATTAAAGCTTGGTAATGATCGCTGTTCCAGCCTCAAGGCTTGGTTGACGCGATAGAAGGTCGTTGAGAAACGGTAGCGAACCAAGCCGTCAGCTTTGGCCGACCCACGCGCCAATCTTGATGGGAGAACCGCAGGTCCAGATAGCCCAGAGCGCAGGCCACCGTGATCTCGCCAATGGTCATTCGATCAGACGACAGGCCATCGGCCTCAGCCTCCAGCGCCTCAAGCCCGGCTCGGACGGCCAAGGCTTGGCGGTCGATCTCGTCTTGATGTTGATCGCCCTCGGCGCGGCGACCTTCGAGAACCTGACGCAGGGCCGCATCGCAGATTCCATCGCCAAGGGCCTGACGCCGCAGCGCCGTCCAACGGGCTGGACCGGCAGGCGGAAATAGTCCGCCGCCGCCCAGATGATCGACATATTCGCAAAGGACCGGCGAATCATAAAGGACACTGCCATCATCGAGCAGCAGGGCCGGGACCTTGGACAGGGGATTGACCTCGCGCAGACCATCCTCGGCAAAGGCATTGGCCGGGGTCAATTCCAACTGATTTTCGACGCCCAGCTCGATGGCGCAAATCCGCACCTTGCGCACGAACGGTGATGTGGGGGAGAAGAACAGCTTCATTGGTGATGCCTCTCGGAGTGAAACATGGCCCTGTCCCTAGAGCCTGGAACAAAAATTGTCGTCGCCACCCATAATCCGGGCAAGGTACGAGAGCTAGGCCTGTTGCTCGAAGGACGGTTTAATCTGGTCTCGGCGGGCGAATTGAACCTGCCAGAGCCCGAAGAGACCGAGGTGAGCTTTGTCGGCAATGCCCTGCTCAAGGCCCGCCTCGCCGCCGATGCCAGCGGCCTGATCGCCCTCTCCGATGATAGCGGCCTTTCGGTGACCGCTCTGGGCGGCGCGCCGGGCATCTATTCGGCCCGTTGGGCAGGCCCCGGCAAGGACTTCTATGAAGCGATGGCCAAGGTCGAACTCCAGATGCAAGAGAGCGAGGACAAGAGCACCCATGCCTGGTTCACCTGTGCCCTCGCGGTGGCCTGGCCCCACGGCCCCGCCTTCGTGGTCGAGGGCCGGATTGACGGTAATCTGACCTTTCCGCCGCGCGGCCTGAACGGTTTTGGCTATGACCCGATCTTTGTGCCTGAGGGCCACCAGATGACCTTTGGCGAAATGGATCCCAAGGCCAAGGACGATATGAGCCACCGGATGCGCGCCTTTGACCTGCTCAAGGCGGCGCTCTTTTGACCGCACCCCTTGGTCTCTATGTCCACTGGCCCTATTGCGCCCGCATCTGTCCCTATTGTGACTTCAATGTCGTGCGGGACCGAGGCCGCAAGGTCGAGCAGGCGCAACTGGTCGAGGCCATCCTCACCGATATGCGCACCCAAGCGGACTTGACCGGCCCGCGTCCTCTGGTCTCGATCTTCTTTGGCGGTGGCACGCCCTCGCTGATGGAGCCCGATGCGGTGGCGAGGATCATTGCTGAGGCTAAGATCCTCTGGCCCTCTCAAGGCCCTCTGGAAATTTCGCTAGAGGCCAATCCCACCGATGCTGAACGTGAACGGTTCGAGGGCTTTGCTAAGGCCGGGGTCGAGCGCCTGTCGCTTGGCCTCCAATCGCTAGATGACGCCTCGCTCCAGCTTTTGGGCCGCAATCATGGGGCAGAAGAGGCCCTACGCGCCGCCCACACCGCGCGGGACATTTTCTCGCGCCTGTCGGTCGATCTGATCTATGCCCTGCCCGGTCAAACGCCTCAAGGCTGGGCCGACGAGCTTTCCGCCGCCGCCGATCTGGGGGCGGATCATATCTCGCCCTATCAACTGACCATCGAAAACGGCACGGCCTTTGACCGAGCGGTGCGGCGCGGCGCGCTGGTGCCGCCCGATGATGAGCTTGGCGCTGTACTCTATGAGACCACCCAAACCGTGCTCAGCCAACGCGGCTTTGAGGCCTATGAGGTGTCCAACCATGCCAAGGGACAGGCCGCCCGCTCGCGGCACAATCTGATCTATTGGCGCGGAGAGGACTATGTCGGGGTCGGTCCCGGTGCCCATGGACGGATTACGGTCGAGGGGCAAAGGGTGGCCACCTTCGCCGCCCCCAAGATCGGCGACTATAGGGATCAGGTGCAGGCCACGGGTCTTGGCTGGGAGAGCGAGCAGGTCTTGAGCCCGCAAGAACAGGCCGAAGAACGGCTCTTGGCAGGCCTTCGCATCGATGAAGGCGTATCGTTCAGCGACCTGACCGCCCTCGACCTAACCCCCGACCATCACCGAGTGGTACAGTTGGCCGAGTTGGGCCTAATCACCACCGAAGCCAACCGGCTCTGCGCCACACCCCAAGGCCGCGCCCTCTTAGACGCGGTGACGTCGGTTCTGGCTGGATAGGAGAGGCCTCCGAGCCTGAAATCGAGATTGCCATATGGCATCAAATCGTTCATATAGTGCCATATGGAGAATTGCTATGCTGGCCCTAGAGCCCATCGATACCGCCAATCCGGCCTTTCGTCCGGAGCCCATTACCCAAGATGAAGCTGCCGCAATGTTCCGAGCGGTTGGTAACCTCTTCGTCAGATGGGACCTAACAGACGAGCAGGCGGCGACCCTGCTCGACATGCCGGTGCGCACCTATCGGCGATGGAAAGCCGAAGGGCCGGGCAGAGTGTCGCGCGATGGTGCGGCGCGCCTGTCCAACCTGATGGCTGTTCACAAAGCGCTACGTATAGTCTTTTCGGAGGCCCAGCGCGGTTATGGTTGGATCAAGACCAGCAACGCCGCATTCGCCGGATCGAGCGCCCTTGATGTCATGCTCGGCGGCGAACTGACCGACATCATGCGCGTGCGCCGCTATCTCGATGCAGAGCGCGGTGGCTGGTGACTGAAGGGGAAACGCTCACCGTCAGCCAGATTGAATGGACCGGTGCCGTCAGGATCATCCGCAGCGCTTACCCACCGATTGACCTCTTCGAAGATATTGCTGACCCTGCAGACTGGCCTTTGCTAGTATCGGCAGAGCAAAAAACAAACCCCCGCATCATGGAGACGATCGGCAATCTCGATCTGGTTCCAACCGAGCGCCGGGTTGGCGGCAACGGTGCCTCCTACCTTATGGCACCATTCACCCATGTCAGCATGGACCGGCCAAGCCGCTTCACCGATGGTCGTTACGGCGTGCTCTATGCCGGAAGTGTCTTTGAGACGGCCTTGTTCGAAACGATCTACCACCATGCAAGGTTTATGATCCGAACAGCCGAAGCGCCGGGTTGGACCTCTCAATTTCGGGAGATCATCCTTTCGGTGAATGCGGACCTGCATGACCTGAGAACCATGGGATTGCGCCATCCCGCCCTCGATCCCGACCACTATGGGCCATCTCAAGGGCTCGCCATCGGCCTCAAAGCCAGCGGAGCCGATGGCCTAGTCTATCCAAGTATCCGGCATATCGGTGGGGACTGCGTTGCGCTCTTCTACCCGAACTGCGCCTCTGATCCCATTCAAGGTCGGCACCTAGACTATCACTGGGATGGCCAGCGCGTAGATTTGGTACGCGATGCCACAGCGGGAACCGTTTTTCGTGTGGTCGATCTGACCAAGGTAGAGAACCTATAGTGGGCATAGCCGTCGCTGATCAGACCATGTTTCGAGCCGTCGAGGGTGGTGAAGTGCGGGCTTTGGCGCTAATCCAGTGAAGACAGAACGGCCACGGCCCCTAGCGCGAGCGCGAACCCTTGATCCCCATCTATCCGCCACCGAAAGATCAAGAGCTGGCACCGGGGCTCTATATTGTCGCCACGCCGATTGGGAATCTGCGCGACATTACGCTGCGGGCGCTGGATGTGCTGGCTCAGGCCGATCTGGTTCTCGCCGAAGATACCCGAGTCACCGGCAAGCTGCTCAATGCCTATGGCCTGAAAAAGCCTCTTGAACGCTATGATGAATATGCCGCCGAACGGGTCCGGCCCAAGGTGCTCGCGGCGCTGGCTGCAGGCGGGCGGGTGGCGCTGGTATCGGATGCCGGAACGCCGCTGGTTTCTGATCCCGGCTATCGGCTGGTCGGCGAGGCGCTTGAGGCGGGCGCGCAGGTCTGGCCCATTCCTGGCGCATCGGCTCTGCTCGCAGCCCTGACGGTGGCGGGACTGCCCACGGACCGGTTCTTGTTTGCAGGCTTTCCGCCGCCCAAATCAGCGGCACGGATTAGTTTTCTGTCAGAGTTGGTAAACCTTCGCAGCACCCTGATCTTCTATGAGGGCGGCTCGCGGCTGGCCGACAGCCTCGCCGACATGGCCAAGGTCTTTGGCCCGCGCCAAGCCAGCGTGTCGCGCGAACTGACCAAGCTCTATGAGACCACCCTTCGCGGCACCTTGGCAGAGTTGGCGGCGGATCCACGCCTCGACAAGCCCAAGGGCGAGATCGTCATTGTCGTTGGCCCCGGCGAGATCGTGGCGTCAACTGAGGAAGATGCCGACGCGGCCCTCACTGAAGCCCTAACCCGCATGGGCCCCTCCGAAGCCGCCGCTCAGGTGGCCAAGGCTTTGGGCCTAGAGCGCAAGGTTCTCTACAAGCGCGCCTTGGCCCTCAAGGGGGTGTCGTGAAGGCCAGCGCCCTTAAGTCCCAACGCGGGATGAGAGCGCGCCAAAGCGGTCGGCGCGCCGAACTTTGGGCCGCAGCTTGGCTGATGCTCAAGGGCTACCGGATCTTGGGCTTTCGGCTCAAGACCCCGCAAGGCGAGATCGACATCTTGGCCCAGCGCGGCAAGGTCTTGGCGGTCATCGAGGTCAAACTTCGGCTCAGCCTTGCCGACGCGCTCGAGGCGGTCAGTACCGATCAGCGCCAAAGACTGCACCGTGCGGCGCGCGAATTGGCGGCCCGCAGGCCAAATCTGCGGGACGCCGAGGTGCGACTTGATCTAATTGCACTGGCGCCCGGGCGCTGGCCACGGCATATCCGAGCAGCATGGCCCGATGACGGCCTCTAATCGAACCTCTCTCAAGACCCCCATAAGGAGCCCACACCATGAGCCTGAAGGTCGCCATCCAGATGGACCCCATCGAGGGGATCAACATCACCACCGACACCAGCTTCATGATGATGATGGAGGCTCAGGCGCGCGGCCATAGCCTGTGGGTCTATCAACCCGAGCATCTGTCCCAGCTTGGTCAGCGGGTCTTCGCCCGCGGCCGAAGCGCTGTGCTCAAGGCCGTGCAGGGTGATCACTGCCAGATGGGGCCGATGGAGACGCGCGACCTGTCCGAAATGGATGTGGTGCTGATGCGCCAAGACCCACCCTTCGACATGGCCTACATCACCGCCACACACTTTCTCGAGCGCATCCACCCCAAGACTCTGGTGGTCAACAATCCGTCCGAAGTGCGCAACGCGCCGGAAAAACTGTTCGTCACCGGCTTTGAAGGCCTGCAGCCGCCAACCCTGATTACCAGCGACGAAGAAGCCATCTTCGCGTTCCGTGATGAGCATAAGGACATTGTGCTCAAGCCCCTCTATGGCGGCGGCGGTTCCGGCGTGGCGCGCCTACGGGCCGATGACCAAAATCTCGAAGCGATGCTCGAACTGCACCGGGCCATCAGCCGCGAGCCGGTGATTGCTCAGGCCTTCCTGCCTGCCGTCGAAAAGGGCGATAAGCGCGTTCTGCTCGTCGATGGGGAGCCCGTCGGGGCCATCAACCGCGTTCCCGCCGATGGTCAGGTACGCTCCAATCTGCGGGTCGGAGGCCGCGCCGAGGCTGTGTCCCTGACCGCCCGCGATCTGGAGATTTGCGCCATGATCGGTCCAGAATTAAAGCGCCGTGGACTGATGTTTGTCGGTATAGATGTTATTGGAAACTACTTAACTGAGATCAATGTGACCTCCCCAACCGGCGCTCAACAGTTGAAGCGATTTGGCGGCGCGGACGCCTCAGCAATACTCTGGGATCGGATTGAAATTCTTCGATCTTAATATTTCATTAACCATGATCACCGACAAAAACGTCAATAGTATTGACTATCTTCTATTTCGGTTCCGTTTTTGTTCTTGATCTGATCTTAATTCCGTGTTGCCCTTGTGGATAAGTCGGGGGCAAGGGGTCATGGTCGCAAAGGTCGTAACCGTCGCGTTTGAGGGGGTTGAGGCCCGCCGCGTTGACGTTGAGGTGCAGCTGACCGGCGGTCAGGTCTGCTTTGTTCTGGTCGGTCTTGGCGACAAGGCGGTCGGTGAAAGCCGTGAGCGGGTCCGGGCCGCCTTTGCAGGGCTTGGGCTTGCCTTGCCGTCGCGCAGGCTGGTGGTCAATCTGGCTCCGGCTGACCTTCCCAAGGAGGGCAGCCACTATGATCTGCCCATCGCGCTGGCCGTCATGGCGGCGATGGGCGTGATCCCGGCCGATAGCCTCAATGGCTGGGCGATTATTGGCGAGCTTGGTCTTGATGGTCAGATCGCGCCGGTCGTGGGGGCCCTGCCCGCCGCTGTTGCGGCCAACAGCATGGGTCTGGGGCTCATCTGCCCAGAAGCGTCGGGTCCAGAGGCGGCGTGGGCCGGTGATGTGCCCATCCTTGCGCCGCGCTCGCTCATCGCCCTGATCAACCATTTTAAGGGGGTTCAGGTCCTCAGCCCACCGATTGCCGGACCGATGCTGGACGGTCCCGGCGTTCCAGACCTGCGCGACGTCAAGGGACAGGAGGGCGGTAAGCGAGCCCTAGAGATCGCGGCGGCGGGTGGCCATAACCTCTGCTTTGTCGGCCCGCCGGGGTCTGGAAAGTCCATGCTGGCCCAGCGCCTGCCCGGTCTGTTACCGCCCCTGTCGCCGGTCGAGCTGCTTGAGACCTCGATGGTCCACTCGGTGGCGGGCCTGATCGCCAAGGGTGGCCTGACCCGCGCTAGGCCCTTTCGTTCGCCGCACCACTCCGCCTCGATGGCGGCCCTCACCGGCGGCGGCATCAAGGCCAAACCGGGAGAGGTGTCTCTAGCGCACAATGGCGTGCTGTTTTTGGACGAATTGCCGGAATTCAGCGTTCAGGCCCTCGACAGTTTGCGCCAGCCGCTAGAGACCGGCGAGGTGATGGTGGCCAGGGCCAATGCCCATATCCGCTATCCGGCCCGCGTGCAGCTCATCGCCGCCATGAATCCCTGCCGCTGCGGGCATGGCGGTGTCGGTAAGGGGGCTTGTGGTCGTGCCCCCAAGTGCCAGAAGGACTAACAGGGGCGGGTCTCTGGCCCCCTGATGGACCGCATTGATCTTCAGATCGAGATGCCGCCCGTGACCCCCGCCGATCTGGCCCTACCACCGCCCGCCGAAGGCTCTACCGAAGCCGCCGCGCGGGTCAGCCGAGCCCGCCAAATCCAGCAGGACCGCGCTCAGGCCTTCTTCGCCAAGGATGAGGCAAACACGGCGATGGGAGAACGTCCCGACCTTTGCCTCAATGCTCAGGCGCAGGGCCGGATGCTCGAACAGATCGCCGCCCTTGATGACCCGGGCCGTCAGCTTCTGACCCGCGCCGCCGAGGCCGGCGGTGTGACCGCAAGAGGTTGGACCCGGACCTTGCGTCTGGCCCGCACCATTGCCGATCTTGACGGTAACGAGACGGTCCGCCGCCTGCATATCGCCGAGGCCCTGATCTATCGTCGAAGCCCCACCGACCCGGGC
>CALFYB010000372.1 GCA_937952995.1 uncultured Caulobacteraceae bacterium | reverse complement strand
CCACCGAAGATCGCGGCCATGAACAGGCCATCGGGCCTCAGCGCACGGCGGATTTGAATCAGGGTTCCGGGCAGATCGTTGACCCAATGCAGGGCAAGGCTTGAGACCACCAGATCCAGACTCGCGACGCCAAAGGGCAGGGCCTCCTCGTCGACCTGTAGGCGAAGGCTTTCGCGGCCCGCCAGCATCATCCCGGAAAGATCGGTCTCAATCACGGTTCCGACCCGTGGCTGTGCATCGCTAGACTGCAATATTTGCGAGAATATTCCATTTCGCGACCCAAGATCGACACAGACTGGAAAATCGCGCAGTATGATCTCGATCCGTTCGACCATATCGCCAGCCGCGCGGGCCTTGAGGAAATCGGCGGCGGCGAAGTCCAAGGCGGCGCGGTCCAGTCGGGCGCGGTGCAAGGAGCGGTCGAAGAGGCGAGGAGGGGCGCTCATGGTTCAAGGCCTATATCATCAAAGCCGGTTTCGGAAGTGAGGCATAGTCTTCGCACCTTGCTCGATCTGCTGTTTCCGCCGCGCGATTTTGCCGAAAGGCCCGCGCAAGGGCCGGGATTGGCTGCGGATGCCTTCTTGAAGATCAGCTTTTTGGACGATCCGGTCTGCGATGGCTGCGGCATTCCGTTCGAGTTCGATCAGGGGATCGGGGCCCTGTGTCCGGCCTGTATGGCGAGGCCGAGGGCCTTTGCGCGGGCGCGGGCAGCATGCCTCTATGATGAGGGCTCCCGCGACCTGATCTTGCGGTTCAAACATGCCGACCGGCCCGATCTGGCCAAGCTGTTTCAGCAATGGATTAGCCGCGCGGCTCGGGATTTGATTGTGGATGCCGATGCAGTGGTGCCGGTCCCGCTCCATCCCTTGCGGCTCCTATCAAGGCGCTACAATCAGGCCGCAGAGATTGCCCGCCCTCTCGCGCGGCAAGCGGGTTTGATCTATCTGCCTGACAGTCTCCAGCGCGGCCGTGCGACCGCTAGTCAGGGCGGGCGGTCTGGCTCTGGTCGCAGGCGCAATGTCGCTGGAGCCTTTGTCGTGCCACCCGGTTACCAGCGCCAAATCAAGGGGCGGCGGATCTTGCTGATTGATGATGTTTTGACCACGGGGGCCACGGCAGAGGCCTGCGCAAAGGCATTGCTGCGGGCCGGGGCGCGCGCTGTCGATGTTGCGGTGGTCGCAAGGGTGCGCACGGCGGAAAATCACCCTATATAAGCGCTATCAAACCACGAAAGGCCCACCATGACCGCCGTGACCATCTATACCAAGCCCTTCTGCCCCTATTGCACCCGCGCGATTGGGCTTCTGCGTCAAAAGGGCGTCAGCTATCAGGAGATCGAAGCGGGGATGGACCCGGCCCTTCGTCAGGAGATGATGCAGCGTTCGGGACGCTCGACCTATCCGCAGATCTTCATTGGCGACCAGCATGTCGGCGGCTGTGATGACATCATGGCGCTCGAGCGTGACGGCAAGCTGGATGCGATGCTCGCCGCATGAGCAGCCTCGCCGTCGCCCTGATCCAGATGCGCACGCCCGCGACTCAGGTCGCGGCCTTGGCTCAGGCTGAACCCTTGATCCGCCAAGCTGCGGCAGACGGGGCTCAGCTGATCCTTACGCCAGAGGGCACCAACCTCTTGCAGCGCAATCGCGACGCCATGTTCGCGGCCCTCCGCTCCACGGAAGAGGATGTCTGTGTTCAGGGTCTGGTGGCCTTGGCGGCGGAGCTTAAGATTTGGCTCTTGATCGGATCGGCGCTGGTTCTGCGTCCTGATGGATTGGCCGCCAATCGCAGCCTAATGATTTCGCCCGAAGGCCAGATCGTCGCGTCCTATGACAAGATCCACATGTTCGATGTTGACCTGCCCACGGGCGAGCGTCATCGCGAGTCCTCAGCCTATACCCCCGGGGAGGCCGCAACCGTGGTGGCCCTGCCGGACGTGAAGATGGGTCTAACCATCTGTTATGACATGCGGTTTTCTTACCTTTACCGGGCCTTAGCCAAGGCGGGTGCGGGTCTGATCAGCGTGCCTGCGGCCTTTACCCGGCCCACCGGCGCGGCGCACTGGGAGATCTTGCTTCGGGCAAGAGCCATCGAGACCGGAAGCTTTGTCTTGGCCCCTGCCCAGGGTGGAACCCACGAAGATGGCCGCGCCACCTGGGGCCACTCGATCATCATCGCGCCTTGGGGTGAGGTCATTGCCAGCGTCGATCATGATGAGCCTTGCGTGGTCAGCGCCGTACTGGATCTGACCGAGATCGCCAAGGCACGGTCGGCTATTCCCGCCCTGATCCACGACCGCGCCTTTAGCGGGCCTGAACTATGATCCGCTATACCCTCGCCTGCGCCTTGGACCACGAGTTTGAAGGCTGGTTCGGTGCGTCGGCTGATTTTGACGATCAATCAGCGCGTGGCCTCATCGGCTGTCCAGTCTGCGGCTCGACCGATGTGCGCAAGGCCATCATGGCGCCTGCGGTGGTGGGGGCCAAGAAGGGTGACGTTAGCCCCTCGACCGCTGAGCACCACGCCATGGTCATGCAGGCGATGGAAGCGGTCCGCGACCATGTCGAGACCCATTTCGATGATGTTGGCGACACCTTTGCCTCTGAGGCCCGGGCTATCCACGAAGGGCGCTCTGAACAGAGGGGCATCTATGGGCAGGCCTCACCCAAAGAGGTCAAGGACTTGGTGGAAGACGGCGTGCCGGTTCTGCCCATGCCGCCCAAGCCGATTGAAAAGCAAAAGCTCAACTGATCGAAAAACCAATCGATTAGGGTCTTGATTAGCTATTCAGGCGGGGTGATCTACTCTGATTGCGGCGGCGTGATTAATGCTTTGGCTTCTAACATTTTGATATAGAGTTCGCTCAGGTTCCTTTTCTCAAAGGACGTGGTCATGTCGATCAATGCAGTGGGGACGGCTGGTCCAGCCTTTTTGCCGACGGTAGCACCGCTGCCGGTGCGCCCAGCCCTGTCGATTGACGCCAACAATAGCCAGCGCCTGCCGCCGCTAACCCGCACTGAAAACCTGGCCCGCATGCAGTCGCTGTTGGCCCATCAAATCCAAGCGGGCAGTTTGAATCAGACACAGGCCAACACCCTATCGACCTTCTTTGCCAGCCTCGCCACCCAGACCCAAATGGGCGGTGGTCCAAAGGAACTGTCCGGCGCTGACATCATCCGCAAAGGGCTAGAAGCGGAAGAGGAGGGCGAGGAGGAAGAGGCAGCCGTCTCAGGCGCTCAAACC
>CALFYB010000371.1 GCA_937952995.1 uncultured Caulobacteraceae bacterium | reverse complement strand
ACAATTAAATAACATGACACAATGGCTGATTAGTTGTAAAAAAATGGATTGGAATGAGGTTTGAAGGGTTATTTATGGATAAAATCTTATAAAAATTAAAAAAAACAATATGACAAACCTAAAACAAAATAATCTAGGCCATAGACTATCCTTTTTCCGACTATCCCGCTGGCGTCGCCGGACCATATTTCAAGTGAAAACGATTATTCGACGAAACGTCCATATCGCTCTCAACTTCATCAACCCTGTTGAGACTTACTTACTGCACAACATCAGCGCACAGGGCGGCCTAGCCTATAAACAGCAATGGTACAAACGCAGCGATGGCATCGCTTATCTCGTAATTTTTCCGATGAACGCAACGCGGATGAATGAACTTAACAATATACTTACCCTCGTCATAATCAAAAACTTGGGAATTCATGTTGGAACTTGTGCTGAATTACTTTTTGAAAGTACCGGAATAAACGCTTTTGTTTGCAACACAAAGCAAGCGGTAGACCGGGTATTGGGTCCGAAAGGAATATTGTTTCAGGTAGCTAACGACCCCATCGCACTGGGCACCCCTACAGATCAAGACCTAATCGACGCACGTCTCATGGCCGAAACCGATGCGCTGCAAGCTTCAGGTTTGAAAGCCTTCCCGAATGCTGGTTACCTGACGGGCGATTTTGATAACGAACCCGCGGTAAAGCTACGGTTGGAGGGCATCAAACACGGTCGATATTTGAACCGACGGGATACTATCGAGATCCTCACCAAACCCCAACATTGGGCATAGACAGCCACGGCTCCGCAGGCTCCAGGCTCGCGCCCTTTTGTAGGAGTTCGAACGAGATGCCGTCGGGGGAGCGGACGAAGGCCATGCGGCCGTCGCGGGGGGGGCGGTTGATGGTGACGCCGCCGTCGGCGAGCTTTTGGCAAAGGGCGTAGATATTCTCGACCTGATAGGCCAGATGGCCGAAATTGCGGCCGCCCGTATAGGCTTCGGGGTCCCAATTATAGGTCAGCTCGATGGTCGGGGAGCGATTGGCCTTGGATTTTTCGACATCGCCCGAGGCGCTGAGGAAGATCAGGGTAAAGCGACCGGCCTCATTGTCGTAGCGCGACACCTCGACCAGCCCCAATTTGTTGCAATAGAAGTCCAGCGAGGCGTCTAGGTCGCTGACGCGCACCATGGTGTGTAGATATTCCATCTCGCTGATCCTCTTAAGTCATTTGGGCCAGTCGGGATGGTCGCCATCCCAGCCGGTCTGTTTGCGCACCAACGGGATATAGAGCCGCTTTGGCAGGGCATAAAGCGCCTTCAGCATCCAGGTGAACCGGCGCGGGAAACTCAGTTCCACCGCACCGCTCTTTAATCCGTCCGTCAAGTACTGCGCGGCCCGCTCGGGCGAGATCATGAAGGGCTTGGGAAAGCCGTTATCGTCTTGGGCGGGCGTCTCAACAAAGCCGGGGGTGGCGACCTGAACCCGAAGGCCCAGAGGCTCAAGCTCGATCCGCAGGGTCTCGGCCATATTGATCAGGGCCGCTTTGGACGCGCCATAGGCCGCCGCCGTGGGCATACCGCCAAAGCCGGTGGCGGAACTGATGATCAGGACCTGTCCCCTGCCCCGGCCAAGCATGCCGGGAACGAGCGGGGCCAAGCCATTGACCACCCCC
>CALFYB010000370.1 GCA_937952995.1 uncultured Caulobacteraceae bacterium | reverse complement strand
TGCCGCCCGCCGATCTCGACAAAATCCCCAACCCGATAGGGCCGAAAGAGCAGCAGCATCACCCCGGCGGCGACGTTGGACAGGGCACCCTGCAGGGCTAGGCCCACCGCCAAAGAGGCTGCGCCCAGAACCGCCAAGACCGAGGTCGTCTGCACGCCCAACTGCTGAAGCACAGCGACGCCGCCGACCACCAGCACCGCATAGCGCGCCAAGGAGGCGGTAAAGCTGCGAAGGGTCTGATCACCCGTGCGGTGGCGTTCAAACTGATCAAACAGTCGCCGCACGAACCGGGCCACCCACCCCGACGCCCAAAGGGTCAAGATCAGAACAAGGCCGGCCACCGCAAAGCGGACAACGAAATCCCCTGCCGCACCAGCAAAGCGGTGGACAATGTCGGCATCAGCGGCAAGCGCCTGTATCTTTGACAGTCCCGCGCCCTGCGCCAAGAGGGCCGAACTTTGGGCCAAGGCTGTCAGTCCTGAAGTGATCATCATAGGCCGATCATTATCCTGCTCGACCCGGGGCAAACCCACTGTCGCTGAGCGCCAAATATAGGCTCAAGTCCCCGCACCGCAACCGCGCGCTGTGCGCCTCCACGACAATCGACACGCAAAAGCCTCTTGCACAACGGCCCGCCCACAGATAGGTATCCGCCCCTCACTCTGATCGTGCCACGGCACATCACATGACCCTCCGGAGAGGTGGCAGAGTGGTCGAATGCACCGCACTCGAAATGCGGCATACCCGCGAGGGTATCGTGGGTTCGAATCCCACCCTCTCCGCCAGTAACCCCCTAAGTGCCTGATCGGCTAGGCCCTCGCATGGCAAGCCCGACTTAACCCTAAAAATTTTTGAACCAATCTCGGGATAATCGCTATTTGTCCCGGCGGGGGACTAGGGCCTATTGTCGGCCCCACGAATATACCCTGAGGAGCGGGCTTGGCATGCAAACATCGGCACGGGTTGTCATTATCGGTGGCGGGATCATGGGCGCGTCTTTGCTCTATCATCTTGCCGAACTCGGCTGGACCGATTGTTTGCTGATTGAGAAGGACGAGTTGACCTCTGGGTCGACTTGGCATGCGGCGGGTCAGTGCCCCAGCATTACCGGCAGCTATAATCTTGCGAAAATACATGCCTACAGCAACGATCTCTATCCACGGCTGGAAGGGATCACCGGGCAATATGTCAGCTGGCACAAGTCCGGCGGCATCCGCTTGGCGACCAATGAGCGCGAACTGGCCTGGTTCAAGCAGATCCATGGCTATTCGAAGATCATCGGCTTCGACATGGAGATCATCGATCCGGAGGAAATCCGGCGCATCAATCCCTTCTTGACGACCGATGGCGTGATCGCCGGGGCCCATACCACCGGTGACGGCCATGCTGATCCTGCCGGTCTGTGCAACGCTCTGGCCATCGGGGCCAAGAATATGGGCGCAAAGATCGTGCGCAAAAACCGGGTCACCGGCCTGACACAGCTACCGTCGGGTGAATGGGATGTGATCACTGAAAAGGGCACGGTACGGGCCGAAATCGTGGTCAATGCTGCAGGCTGCTACGCCCGGCAGGTCGCGCAAATGGCGGGCATCGACATTCCGGTGACCAATATGGAGCACCACTATATTGTCACCGATCCCATCCCGGCCTTTGTCGAGCGGGAAGGCGAAATCCCGGTTATGCGCTGCCCCTATGTGTCGGGCTATTTCCGCCAAGAGCAGAAGAGCGCCCTGATCGGTGTCTATGAAAATATCGGTCTCGCCGAGGCCTGGGCCCCCAAGGGGATGCCCGAATGGGAATCGACGAGCGAGCTGTTCGGCGACGATCTGGACCGGATTTCAAAATGGCTGGAACGGGCCATTGAGCGGATGCCCATCTTTGGCGAGGTCGGCATTCGACGGATCGTCAATGGTGCCATCCCCCACACGCCCGATGGTGGACCCCTGCTGGGCCCCGCCGCCGGTCTGAGGAATTTCTGGCATTGCTGCGGCACATCGTTCGGTATCGCCCAGGGCGGCGGGTCGGGCAAATATCTGGCGCAATGGATGGTCTATGGTGATGCCGACATCAACATGACCGAGTTCGATCCACGTCGCTATGGCCCCTATGCCGATGAGGACTATAGCCGCGAGAAGGTGTTCCTCGACTATCGGATGACCTTCACGACCCGGCTTCCGGGCGAAGAAGAGCCCGATGGACGCCCGCAAAAGACCAGCACGCTGTACGAGCCCCTCAAGGCGGCAGGCGCGGTCTTTAGCGAAACCTATGGCTGGGAGCGGCCCAAATGGTTCTCGCTCGATGGGCGCGAAGAAGAGGGCGGCTATCACCGCACCAACATCTTCGAAGTCGTCGCCAAAGAGGTCGAGGCGGTTGCAGACCGGGTCGGCGTCCTAGACCTGTCCGGCTTTGCCAAATATGACGTGACCGGCCCCGATGCAGAGGCGTTCTTGAACCGTATCTGCGCCAACCGCATGCCCAAAAAGCTCGGCGGGATTGGTCTCGTCCACCCCCTGTCCCGTCAAGGGCGCATCTATGGGGAAATGACCGTCACGCGCTTTGCTGATGACCATTTCTATTGCCTCTCTGCCGCCGCGGCTGAACAGCGCGACTGGGATCTGATGATGCAGAGCAAGCTGCCTCATGAGGACGTGACCATCACCAACCGCACCATGGACCTAGGGGTCCTAGTGCTAAGCGGACCTCGGGCGCGAGATGTTTTGGCCAAGCTCACCGATGCTGATCTGAGCAATGGCGGGTTTCGCTGGTTGAGCGGCCAAGTCATATCGGTGGCCGGTATCAGCATGCGCGCCCTGCGGGTGTCCTATGTCGGCGAACTGGGCTGGGAATTACATCCGGCCATGGCCGATCTTCCCGCGCTCTATGACGCCGTCTGGAAAGCGGGCCAAGAGTTTGGCATCGCCAACTACGGCCTCTATGCCGTCAACACCATGCGGATGGAGAAGGGCTATAAGGCCTGGGGTTCGGAGCTGACCAATGAGTTGACGATGGTCGAGGCCGACATGCCGCGCTTCATCAATTTCAACAAGGATGACTTCGTCGGCAAGCAGGCGACGCTGGATGCGCCTGATCGCTTCCGGATCGTCTATGGACAGGTCGACGCGGCCAATGTGGATGTGCGCGGGGCAGAGGCCTGCCTGATCGGTGACAACTGTATCGGGCTGACCACCTCGGGCGGCTATGGCCACCGGGTCGGCAAGAGCCTGTTTTTTGCTTGCGTGCCCATTGATCAATCAGCCCCCGGATCGACGTTCGATATCTATCTGCAAGGCGAGCGGCGACAGGCGGTGGTTCTGGCCGAGCCCGCCTATGATCCCGACAATTCGAAGATGAGGGTTTGACCTGTGGCTGAACTTCCTAAAAAGGCGCGGGTCGTCGTTATTGGCGGGGGCGTGATCGGATGCTCCATCGCCTATCACCTGACCAAGATCGGCTGGAGCGATGTTGTCCTGCTCGAACGCAAGCAACTGACGAGCGGCACCACCTGGCACGCGGCCGGACTGGTGGGGCAATTGCGGCCATCGATCAATATGACCAAGCTGGCCAAATATACGGGCGAGCTCTATCGCGGACTGGAGGCCGAAACCGGTCAAGCCACCGGCTATCGCCAGTGCGGCTCCATCTCGATGGCCACCAATGCTGAGCGCTTTGAGGAGCTGAAACGCAGCGCCTCGATGGCCAAGGTGTTTGACCTTCCGGTCCATGTCATCAGCCCGCAAGAGATCCAAGCCCTCGCCCCCATCGTCAATATTGAGGACGTGGTCGGCGGGATTCACATTCCCAGCGACGGCTATGCCAATGCGGTTGATATCACCCAAGCGCTGGCCAAGGGCGCGCGCAGTGGCGGCGCGCAGATTTTTGAAAATACCAAGGTCACCAAGATCCATCACAATGGCGAGCGGGTCACGGGGGTCGAAACCGACGAAGGATCAATCGCTGCCGACTATGTGGTCATTTGCGGCGGTATGTGGACGCGCGATCTGGCGGCAAGCATCGGTGTGGCCGCGCCGCTCCATGCCTGTGAGCACTATTATGTCCTGTTCGAGGGTGTCGAGGGCATAGACCCGACCTTACCCGTGCTGCGCGACTATGATTCCTGCGGCTATTATAAATATGACGCGGGCAAGCTGCTGGTCGGGGCCTTTGAGCCCAATGCGCGCCCTTGGGGCATGGACGGCATTTCCGAAGATTTCTGCTTTGACGAAATTGCCGGCAGTTTCGAGCATTTTGAACCCCTGTTGATGGACGCCATGCGCCGGGTTCCGGCCCTTGAAAAGGCCGGGATCAAGAAGTTCTTCTGCGGGCCAGAGAGCTTCACTCCGGATGTCCGCTATCATCTGGGCGAAAGCCCCGAATTGAAGGGCTGCTTTGTCGCCGCCGGCCTGAACTCCATTGGCCTACAGTCGGCGGGCGGTATCGGTAAGGTTATGGCCGACTGGATCCGCGATGGGATTCCTCCGGCTGACCTTTGGACGGTCGATATTCGCCGCAACATGCCGTTCCAAATTAACCGGAAATATCTGCGCGAGCGGGTGACCGAAAGCCTCGGGCTGCTCTACGCGACCCATTATCCTTTCAAACAATATGAAACCGCGCGCGGTGTTCGCCGCTCAGCCATCCATGATCGGCTGGTGGCCGCCGGTGCCTGTCACGGCGAGGCCTATGGCTGGGAACGGCCCAACTGGTACGGCGAACCCGGCAGCACGCCCAAATATGAATATAGCTATGGTCGGCAAAACTGGTTTGAGGCCAATGCGGCTGAATGCAAAGCCGTGCGCGAGACGGTCGGCCTGTTTGACCAGAGCTCCTTTGCCAAGTTCCGGCTCGAGGGACGCGATGCCTGCGCCGTCCTAAACCGGGTCTGCGCCAACGATGTCGATGTTGCACCGGGCAAGCTGATTTACACCCAATGGCTCAATGACAAGGGCGGGATTGAAGCGGATCTGACGGTCACGCGCCTGTCTCAAACCGCCTATCTGATCGTCACGGGTGCCGAGACCGAGGTGAAGGACTTCAACTGGCTCAAGCGGCATATTCCGGACGAGGCCCACGCCATCTTGACCAATGTCTCCTCATCGATGGGGGTCATTTCGATCATGGGACCCAAGGCGCGGGACCTGCTGCAGTCCATCTGCCCCAACGATCTGTCCCATGAGGCCTTTGGCTTCGCCACCAGCCAAGAGATCGAGCTGGGCTATGCCATCGTCCGGGCATCGCGCATCACCTATGTCGGTGAACTGGGCTGGGAGCTCTATATCCCGACCGAGTTTATGACCGGCGTCTATGATGAGATCGTCGCGGCGGGCGCGGCCTTTGGCCTGAAACATTGCGGCTATCATGCGCTCAATGCCCTTCGCATGGAGAAGGCCTATCGCCACTGGGGCCACGACATCACCGATGAGGATACACCCCTCGAGGCGGGCCTTGGTTTTGCCGTGCGCATGGACAAGCCCGGCGGCTTTATCGGGCGCGAAGCTCTGCTGAAGCAAAAGCAAGAAGGTCTGAAACAAAAGCTTGTTCAATTCCTTCTGAAGTCGCCAGAGCCGATGCTCTACCACAATGAGCCGATCTGGAAGGGCGATCACATCGCCGGCTATATCCGCTCTGGCATGTATGCCCAGACCCTCGGAGCGGCCTGTGGCCTTGGCTATGTGACTGCGGCAGATGGCGGTATTGTCGGACCCATTGGGGCTGACGACTATGAGATCGAAATTGCCGGGGTGCGCTATCCCGCGACGGCCTCTCTCAAGCCCCTCTATGACCCCACCAATGCACGGATCAAGATCTAATGACTGAGCACTCTGCCGAACTGATGCGTCGCCTCGCGGCCAATACCCGTGTCGGCTATAGTTTTGATCAGGAGTTTTACACCGAAGACGCGGTGTTCAAGGCGGATATGGAACAGGTCATCAGCCGCAAATGGCTGGTCGCGGGCCACGTGTCCCGCATCCCTAACCGGGGCGACTATTTCCTGTACAAGATCGGGTCCGAACAGATCATCGTCATTCGCGAAAATGACACCTCCATTCGCGCCTTCTTCAATGTCTGTCGCCATCGGGGCTCAACCCTGTGCTCAGAGGAAAGCGGCAACAAAAAGCTGTTGGTCTGCCCCTACCATGCCTGGAGCTATGGTCTGGATGGCCGTCTGATCGCCGCTCGCCTGATGGCGGATGATTTTGACAAGGCCGATAATGGCCTGTTCGCCTGCCATGTCCGGGTTTTCCATGGCCTGATCTTTATCAATATGAGCGAAGACGAGCCCGTCGATTTCGATGCGACCTTCGGCGATATGGGGCCGATCCTCGACTATCACGGCATTGCCGATGCCCGTATTGCCCATGCTGGCAGCTATCCAACCACCGCCAATTGGAAGCTGGTCATCGAGAATTTCTTTGAGTGCTATCACTGCGTTCCGTCCCATCCGGAATTTTGCTCGATCCACGGGGCCGAATCGATTGTTGCCGTAGGCGCGGGTCCAAGCTCAGGCCCGGCGGATGCCATCGCCAGCTTCACCCCTAAGCTCAAGGCCTGGGAAGAGAGCGCTGCGGCCCTCGGTCGTCCCATTGGCAATATTGATGATGCCCCTGACAGCAGCCATCTGCGCCTCATGATGCAGCGCATGAATAAGGAGGGCTGGGCCTCTGAGACCCAAGACGGTACCGCCCCCGCGCCCCTGATGGGCAAGCGCACGCAAGCCGATGGCGGCCGGATGCATCTAAGCTTCAGTCCCTTTACCCAAATCGTCGCGGATGATCATTTCGCCATCCTGTTCCAATTCACCCCAAGGTCCGCACTGGCCTCAGACGTTGAAATGATCTGGTTGGTCGATGGGCGCGCAGCCGAGGATCAGGTGGATATTGACAAGATGATCTGGGGTTATCACGCCACCACCACGCAAGATAAGGTGATCACCGAGAATAATCAGGCTGGCATTATGTCCAGCCGCTATCGCCCCGGACGCTATTCCGAACAGGAGGGCAGCGTCCTCAAGTTCCAAAAATGGTATCTCAACCAGTTCGGACTTGATCGGGCAGAATGATCCCATCCCCGCCCAAAGGTCCCGCCTGTTGACGGGTCCGGGCGGGGCCTTCGGCTTGGCTAGTCGATGGTTTCGAGCAGATCGGCAATTCGGCCAACCATCTCATCGATATGAGCCTTTTGCAGGATCAGGGGCGGCGACAGGGCAATGATATCGCCGGTCGCGCGGACCAGAAGCCCATTATCAAAACATTTGTGGAACAGTTCCATGGCCCGCTTGGTCGGGGCACCGGGGCGGGGCTCAAGCTCGATGCCCGCAACAATGCCCATATTGCGAACGTCAATAATGTGGCGCTTGCCCTTCAGGCTATGGACCGCCTCTTCCCAATAGCCATGGAGCGATGCGGCATGCTCAAAAATGCCCTCGTCCCTATAGAGATCGAGCGCGGCTACGCCCGCAGCCGCCGCCAAGGGGTGGCCGGAATAGGTATAGCCATGGAACAGTTCGATCCCGTCGGCAGCGCCCTCGACCACACCATCATGAATATGACGGCTGACAGCGACCGCGCCCATGGGCACGGCGGCATTGGTCAGGCCCTTAGCCATAGTGATCATATCGGGAATAACGCCGAGGGTTTCAGAGGCCGTTACGCCACCGACGCGGCCAAAGGCGGTAATGACCTCGTCAAAGATCAGCACAATGCCATACTTGGTCGTGATCTCACGGAGCCGTTCCAGATAGCCGACCGGCGGCACCAGGACGCCGGTCGATCCGGCCATGGGCTCGACAATCACCGCAGCGATGGTCTCTGCTCCATGCAGGGCGACGATCGATTCCAGCGTATCGGCCAGATGTCCGCCCCACTCTGGGCGACCCTTGGTAAAGGCATTTTGCTGAAGATTATGGGTGTGGGGCAGATGGTCGACGCCATTGAGCAACGTTCCGAACTGGCGACGGTTATTGACAATGCCGCCTACGGAAATGCCGCCAAAGCCGACGCCATTATAACCGCGCTCGCGGCCGATGAAGCGGGTTCGTGTCCCCTCGCCGCGCGACCTTTGATAGGCCAGCGCAATCTTCAGCGCCGTATCGACCGATTCAGACCCTGAATTGGTGAAGAAAATCCGGTCCAGCCCCTTGGGCATGATCTCCGCCACGCGGGAGGCCAGCTCGAATGAGGCCGGATGGCCGAGCTGGAACCCCGGCGCAAAGTCCAGCTCAGCGGCTGTCTTTTGAATGGCCTCAACAATGGTGGGGCGACAGTGGCCCGCATTGACGGCCCAAAGACCTGCCGTACCATCCAGAACCTGGCGACCATCATCCGCCGTATAGTGCATGTCCTTGGCCGCGACCAGTTGGCGGGGCGTGGCCTTGTAGGCGCGGTTGGCCGTAAAGGGCATCCAAAGGGCGGCTAGGGGATCATTCTCACGGGTCATAGAAGGGCTCCGGCGTCAGCGATTGGACATCTTATGCAATGGGGCACCGTCTCACCGCGATTGAAAAGAATGTTCCGATAGGAAAATTCTCGTTGGCGATGAGCGGGCTATTTCACCTGGGCCGCAGCCGCGACTTGACCCCGTAACTGACCCAAAAGACCAGCGCGACGATCATACTGGCCCAAAGCTCCATGCCATGGCTGGGCGATAGGCCCATCAGGACCAGAACCCCAACCATGCCCGCAATCGCGGCCCAGGTGCCATAGGGATAGAGCCACATCTTGACCTTCAGCCGGGACGGGTCTTCGGCCTCGATCTTCTTGCGCAGACGCAGTTGGGCCACGGCAATCAGGATATAGATGAACAACATGATCGCGCCCGAAGAGGTGACCAAGAAGTTGAACACCTGATCCGGCGCAAAGACGGCAGCAGCCAAGGCGCCGTAGCTAAAGAGGCTGGCTATCAGAATGGCCCGGGCCGGGACCTTTGAGCGGCTCAAGGTCACGCAGGCCTGAGGCGCATCGCCATTTTTCGCCAAGCCAAACATGGCGCGCGAGGTGATGTAGATGCCCGAATTCAAGCAGGACAGAACCGCCACCAGAACAATGCCATTCATGATCAGATCGGCAGCCGGATAGCCCATTTGGTGCCAAGCATGGGCAAAGGGAGAGGTGCCCGCCTCAATCTCATTCCAAGGCACCACCGAAACAATCATCAGAATAGACAGGACGAAAAAGACCAAGATCCGAACAGATACCGACAGGGTCATACCGGCAATGGCCTTGGGGCCCGCCTCTGACTCCGCTGCCGCCAAGGTGGCGATCTCGGCACCACAGAGCGAGAAGATGGTCGTCGCGATCCCTGAGAAAATCACCGCTATACCGGCAGGCGCAAAGCCGCCATGGGCCGTCAGATTGGAAAGGGTCGAGCCTGAGGGCGAGGTGATGCCCGTCGCATAGGCCGCCGCCACCAGAATGAAGACGATAATCGCGACGACCTTGGTCGAGGCGAACCAAAACTCGAACTCGCCATAGGATTTGGCGGACATCAGGTTCACCGCCGTCAAGATGGCCATCAGGCTGACGCCAATCTCCCAAATTTCAAATTGGGGGAACCAGCCATGGATGATCTTGGCCCCGGCAATGGCCTCAACGGCAATGACCACGACCCAGAAATACCAATAGAGCCACCCGACCAGATAGCCTGCCCAATCGCCGATCCCCACCCGGGCAAAGTCAGGAAAGGTCTGAACGCCAGACGAGGCCATCGCCATCTCCGCGATCATGCGCATCACAAGCAAGACCAGAAGTCCGGCCAAGGCATAGCTGATCACAGCGGCGGGGCCGATGGTGCTGATGGCGGTGGACGAGCCGACGAACAGGCCTGCGCCAATGATACCGCCAAAGGTAATCATCGAGACGTGTCGAGATTTCAGGCTCCGGCTGAGCTCATTGGTAGCGGCAGGCGGTATAGACCCAACCCGATTTTCCTCAGACATCTTGCCCCCCGGCGTGAACTTGAGGTCCATCTAACGTTGGCTTGGCCGACTTGTAAATGAAAGGCCGGCCCGCTGGTCCTGATGGTTTCATCCACGCCACAATGTGACCATGATGGGTTTGGGCCTAAAGGGTCGGGTCCGGCGCGATCTGGACCAGCATCTTGCCGAAATTGTCGCCTCTGAGCATTTCGGCAAAGGCGGCGGGGACGGTCTCGAGGCCTTGGCGGATATCTTCGCGGTATTTGAGCTGGCCCGATGCCACGAGAGGCGCGACCTCGTTCAGGAACTGATTATGGTGGCCTGAGACGAAGTCTCCGACAAATAGGTCCCCAACCTTGACGCCTCTGGCCTTGAAGATCGCATCGCCGCGCGCCATCAGGGCAGCCCGCGCATCGGTGCTCCCATCATCGCCATAGTGGGCGATCAGGCCGCAGATCGTCATCCGTGCGCCCGCGTTGAACAGGGGCAGAACCGCGTCAAAGACTGCGCCGCCGACATTCTCAAAATAGACATCGATTCCGTTTGGGCAGGCCTTGGCCAGATCCTCGGCAAGGCTGGGGCTGAGATGGGAGACGCAGGCGTCAAAGCCGAGTTCTTCCGTGACAAAGCGACACTTGGCCTCCTTGCCTGCAATGCCGACGACCCGTGCGCCACGCAGCTTGGCCAACTGGCCTGCGATCTGACCAACGCCGCCCGATGCCGCGGAAATGACCACCGTTTCACCGGGCTTCGGCTCGGCCATCAAGATTAGGCCAGCATAGGCGGTGAGGCCCAACATACCCAGCACCCCGACCGCCTGAGAAATACGCCCCTGCGCCGGATTGAGCTTACGCGGAACCATATAGCCGGGCCGAGGAACGCCCTCGCCCATCAGCCCATAGGCCGCCCAGCCATTGGTGTTGAACACCAGATCGCCCGCCTCAAACCCCTCCATCCGGCTCTCAATCACCTGCGAGACGGTGCGGGCATGGCAGGGGGTGCCGGGACGATCGACGCCGCGCCGCTTATAGCCCCACTGATAGGGGTCCAGTGAGATGTAGAGCGTACGGGTCAAGGCTTGGCCCGGACCCGGCGAGGGGATCGGGGCCTCCTGCAGCACGAAGGTCTCAGCGTCAGGCCAAGCGCCGACCGGCTTATCCGAAAGGGTCCAGAATCGGTTCATGATGGCCTCCTGATGGGTCAGCCTTGAGGCTAGCCCTCCCCCGCGCGGCTGGCAATCGACCGGGCTCCTCGCTCGCCGCTAGCGTCCCGCCCTGTTGCATATTAGGCTTTCAAGGACGCGCCTTTTGGGTGCTCTGACTCGAGAGGGCAAGAACCAATGACCCCGTTACATTTCCGGTCCGCCACCGCCATTGCTGCCGCCATTCGCAGCGGTGAGATCACCGCCCGCGCGGCGCTGGAACATTTCCTCGATCGGGTTGACCAGCATAATGGCCCGCTCAATGCGGTGATCTATCAGGACCGAGAGGGCGCGCGAGCCAGAGCCGACGCCGCCGACGCGGCCCGGGCGGCGGGGCAAGAGCTTGGTCCCCTGCACGGCGTGCCGATGACCATCAAGGAGAGCTACCAACTGCCCGGATCGCCGACGACCTATGGCATTCCGGCGATGAAGGACAATGTCACCCAGCGCACGGCGGTGGCCATTTCGCGGCTGCAAGCGGCCGGGGCCAATATTTTTGGCAAGACCAACGTTCCGATCCGGCTGGCCGACTTTCAGAGCTATAACGACATTTACGGCACCACCCACAATCCGTGGGACCTGTCGCGGACACCGGGCGGATCGTCTGGCGGGTCGGCTGCAGCCCTCGCGGCAGGGCTCACCAGCCTTGAGATGGGCAGCGACATTGGCGGCTCCATCCGCAATCCAGCCCATTTTTGCGGCGTCTTTGGCCATAAGGGCACGTGGAACCTGGTACCGCCTCGCGGCCATTCTCTGGATGAAAGCGTGTCACCTTCCGACATTTCCGTGGTCGGGCCGCTGGCCCGGTCAGCCGACGATCTGGAACTGGCCATGATGTTGGTGGCGGGGGACGACGATGCCGATTGGCGCGGCTTTAGTGACCAATTGCCCGGCTTGGATGGCCCCCTATCGGACCTGACCATCGGCATCTGGGCCTCCGATCCGATATGCCCAACCTCGGCGGCGGTGGGCGCAAGACTGCAGGCGGTGGCCGACGCGCTGGGCCGTGCCGGGGCCAAGATTGACGAGCACTCACGCCCCGACTTCTCAGCGGCCCACAGCTACGAGACCTTCAATGGCCTCCTATCCTCGGCCATGGCCGCGCGGTCGTCGGATGAGGATTTCAAACGCGCCCAGACCCGGCTCGCCACCCTTGCGCCCGATGATCAAAGCCCCCTTGCCAAACAACTGCGCTGGCAGACCATGACCCTGCGCGACTGGTCACGGCTCAACGAGGCGCGAAATAGGATCCGCTGGGCGTGGCATCGCTATTTTGGCGAGGTCGACTTCCTGATCACCCCCGTCATGCCCGTCACCGCCTTCCCGCACGATCATGGCCGCGAGGGGTCTCGAGTGATTGATATTGACGGTCAAGCCTGGCCCTATTTCAACCAGACCTTCTGGGCCGGACTGGCCGGTGTGGCCTATCTGCCCGCCACCGTCTTCCCGGCCGGATTGGCCACCGACGGATTGCCCGTCGGTCTACAGATCATCGGCCCGGCCTATAGTGACCTTCGCACCATCGGCCTAGCCCAGCGGCTCGAGGCCATGGGCTTCGGCTTTACCCCGCCCCCGGCCTATTCGGCCTAGGGGCGACCCCGCTAGTTCTGAGGCTTCTTAAGGCCGAGACGGATGGCGATCCGAACCGATGCGCCATCGACCGGCGCGCCGTCGGAGGACCAAGGGTTCATTTTCATGGTTGAGGCCAACAGGGCGGCAGCCTCTGAAAAGCCTAGCCCCTCGGGCTCTGCGGCCTGCGGCTGACAGTTGGTCAAACCACCGCCAACAGTGACGCGGCAAAGGACGACCCCTCGGCCAGTGGAGACCCCTTGGGCCACCGCCTCAGGCGGGAACACCTTGGGGGCCTGCTCGGCATCAAAGCCATAGGTCCATTTGGGCGAGTCGATCATGCGGTCTTCGGCGCGGTTCGGCGGCGCAAAGCGGATCGGCACATCGACCCAGACGTCCTCGCCGCGCCGGGGCTTGGCCAGATCCGGAGTCAGCTGGAATTTTCGCGTCAGCAAGAGGGCGGCATTGCCAAAGCCAAGCTTGGTGGGAGTTTCCTTGGTAATCTGACAGCGCGACAGGCCACCGAACTTGACGACCTGACAGTGGGCCACAGCGTAACCCTCGGCATTGCCTGCTTCTGCCGGATAGGCCTGGTTCCAGTCCGCCGTGCTGGGGGCTTGAGCCCAGGTCGGGTGATCCAACATGGTAATCAGGCGCCGTGGCAGGGGGTTGTTCTTGATCCAAGTGGTCGGGCAGGGCTTGCCGCCCATGCCGCATTCCCCCGGCATGGCCGAGGACGAGGTGGGCATGGTGTCAAACTGAGGATTGGGGGCCTTAAAGTTGATAGCGATGCGCATCATCGAGCGGATCGGACCCTCGGGGCCCATGGCGGGCGTGATCTTGAAGGTGGGGCGTAGGGTCATGGCCGCGCGGCCAAAATTCTTGCCCTCCGGGGTCTCGGAGAGGACCTCGCACCATTCGGCTAGCCCATAGATGTCGACGTCGCAATTCAGCGTCACCTGACCGCTGACCTTGGCTTGAAAGGCCCCGTCAGGAAAAACCGAGACAAATTGGCCAATCGCGCTGTCGTCGGTTTGCATATCGATTGTGACCGCTGGCGGCGGCAGCTTTTCGCCCTTGCGTGCACCCGTCACCGTGATCTGAGAGACAGGTCCGCCGTCACCTACGGCCTGTCCCGCCGATGAGGTTTGGGCCTGAGCCGCAGAGGCCGCCAAGGCCATTACCGCGATGAGTCGGACAAACATCGATTACCCCCAGTCGTTCATTGGACCCACAGCACCGCCTCGCTAGGGCAATGAATAGGCGATCACATAGTCGCCCTTGGCCTTGGTCATCCGCGCGCCCCCGGCCGAGACCACGACATATTGCTTGCCGGTCTTAGGGGAGACATAGCTGGATGGCGTGCCGCCGACGCCGACGGGCAAGCGGCCCGCCCACAGAACCTTGCCGGTCTCATTGTCATAGGCCCGCAGATAGGGGTCCATGGTCGCAGCATGGAAGGTCACACCCCCTGCCGTGGTGATGACGCCGCCCAGCCCCATCGTACCAATCGGTAGCGGGATGTGGGACGATAGGCCCAGCGGACCGGCCGTCTCAGCCGTGCCGACAGGCACCTGCCAAACGATCTTGCGGGTTTTCACATCAATGGCCGACATCATGCTCTGAGCCGGTTGCAGGCAGGGCGTGAACAGGGGGCTGACCATCCAGGTGTTGATCGCCTTGTAGGCCACGCCCTTCAGGCTCGCCTCGGGCCGGTCCTTGGCGAGGCTCAACTGGATATTGGGCTCCTTGGAGGGGACAAGCCGCACAGTCTGCGGGATCCGAACGTCAGTCATGAGCAACAGGCCTCGGCGTGGGTCATAGGCCCCCGAACCCCAGTTCATGCCGCCGCCATTGCCCGGAGACTGTAGCGAAGCCTTCTCGCCGCCCGGCGGTGTGAAGTCGCCGTCATACCGCACGCTCTTGAAGCTGATCCGGCAATAGAGCTGGTCGAGCGGGGTTGCGCCCCACATCATCTTTTCGGTTATGCGGCCCGCGCCAACGGTCGGCATATCGACCGAATAGGGCTGGGTGGGTGAGAGCCATTCGCCCGGTTGTGGACCGCCGGGAACAGGGACCTCCTCGACCTTGGACAGGGGTTTTCCATCGCGCCGGTCGAGGACGAAAATCTGGCCACGCTTGGTCATCTGGACCAGCGCCGGAGCAGACCCGCCCGCCACCGGAAAATCGATCAGCATCGGCTGAGACGGGACATCATAGTCCCAGACATCATGGTGCACGGTCTGGAAATTCCAACGTACCTTGCCGGTCACCGCATCAAGCGCCACCACCGACGAGGAATAGAGCTCGCTGAGCCGTGAGCGGTGCGAGCCCCAATAGTCCGGCGTCGCATTGCCGGTCGGCAGATAGATCAGGCCAAGCTGTGGATCAAAGGCCGGGGTCGACCAGACATTGGGTGTGCCACGGGTATAGGTCTGGCCCGGCGGCGGCAGCTTGCTGATCGCAGGGTTGCCCAGGTCCCACGCCCAGGCAAGCTCGCCGGTCACCGCATCAAAGGCCCGCACGACGCCGGACGGCTCGGTCAATTCTTGATTGTCCGCCACCCAGCCGCCGATGATCACCCGGTTGCCAATCACGGTCGGCATGGAGGTCTGGAAGTAGAAGCCAGTCTTGATCGGCCCGATGCCGGTCGTAAGATCAACCTTCCCGCCCGTACCAAATCCCGGACATAGCTGGCCCGTGTCGGCATCCAGCGCGATCAGCTCGGCATTGATGGTCGAGCTGATGATCCGGCGGGCGCAAAGCCCGGTCACAGGTGCCGCAGTCTTTGGCGTCGAGGCAGGGTCTAAAGGCTTGGCCAAGGCGACCTTGGGCTGGCTGCCATCCCAATAGCCAACGCCCCGGCAACGGTTCCAGAAGCCCGGCTTGACCTTGGGGTCATGACGCCAGATCTCCTTGCCGTTGTCAGCATCGAGCGCGATGACGACGTTGGTCGGGGTGCAGACATAGACCTTGTCGCCAATCTGCATCGGCGTGTTCTGATCTTCAGAGCCGCGATTGGGAGCCTCGCCGGTGCGGAAGGTCCAAGCGACCTTGAGGCCAGAGACCGTCTCACGATTGATCTGATCGACCGGCACATAGCGCGCGCCGCCCGGATCGCGGCCATAATAGCGCCAGTCAGAGCCCGCCTCAGCAGGGGGCGCGCCGTCGGCGACCTTGGCAGGTGTGGTCGCTTGGCCTTGGCTAAAGGTGCCCGGAATAGCGAGGGCCAGCACCAACAAACAGGCCACCGACATCAGAGCCGTCGCCTGTCCCGCCCGGTTGCGCTCAACGCCCCGAGGGGCCGTCGGCAGGACCAGCAACAAGAAAAGACCCAGCACCGCTGGAGCGACCAGCCTTGGCACCAGAGGCCAAAAGACCAGTCCGCTTTCCCAAAGCGCCCAGACCAAGGTCGCGGCCAGCACACCGGCATAGACCAGACCCGCTAGAGGCCTTCGCCTGACCAGCAGAACACCCGCCGCTGTCACGCCAACCCCTGCTAACAGGTAATAGGCCGAACCGCCCAACTGAACCAATCGGCCGCCGCCAACCAGCAAAACCAGACCGACAAGGGCGATCAGCCCACCACCGATCGCGGCCCACAGGCGCGTGGGCCATTTAATCTCTGTTTTGGTCGCCATTTTGGCCTGTTCCCCACCCTAAGACGTCGAGCCTAGACCCGCAGATTGATCTTGGCAATTTCGAGCGCAATAGGGGCGCGGCGGTCGATAGCGGTTTGGATTAGACGCCTCGGCTTTGGGTCTGATAGGCTTTGGCCATGACCCAGCATCGCACCCTGATTGCCTACAATACCGCGACCGCCAGCGAGAACCGCATCCATGCCGACGACGTGGCCTCACGGTTTGGCTTTACCGGCGGTCTGGTGCCGGGGGTCGATGTCTTTGCCTATATGGCCCACGCCCCGCGCGCCCAGTGGGGGCTTGATTGGCTCAGCCAAGGCCGGATCAAGGCGCGGTTCGGCAAGCCGGTCTATGATGGCGACGAGACCACCGTCACGGCTGAGGACCAGCCGGACGGGACCCTGTCCATAGCCGTTCAAGCCCGCGGCCTCGACTGCGCCAGCGGTACGGCTTGGCGCAAGGATGACAGCCCCCTACCCTCGCTCCTGCCCGAGGCCGAGGTCCCGCGCCCGGAAGACCGTCCCGATGCCAGCATGGAGAGCCTGCCGGTCGGCAAGGTGCTGGGCACGCTGAAGGAGATCTTCTTTGCCGATGTGGGGCTGTCGAACCTGCAGAACACCCGCGAGGATCCGGCCCTGTTCGACGGCGGCAATCTGGTCAGCCCCGGCTATATGCTGCGCCGGGCAAACTATGTACTGGCCCGCTCGGTCAAACTTGGCCCTTGGATCCATGTCGAGAGCGATGTGCGACTTCACGGCCTGATCAGCGACGGCGACCTCTTAGAGACCCGCGCCATTGTCGTGGCCAATGAAGAAAAGAACGGCCACCTGATCGTCACGCTCGACTTTACCGTCGCCTGCCGCGAGCGTCTGGCCATGTCCGGTCGGCACTGGGCGATCTATGCGCCAAGACAGGTTCGTGAACTGGGCTAAGCCGCTCAAAGCCTGCCCCCCTTCCTTGATTTCATCCCCTTACTGGACAGGCCCCCATGGACCTTTCGCGTTTTCCGCGTCGCACCTATACCCCCTTCGCCACGCCGCTGGAGCGAGCGCCCCGGTTCTCGGCAGCCTTAGCGGCCAGTTGCCCCGGCGGGACAGGGCCGGACATCTGGATCAAGCGCGATGATATGCTGGGCCTCTTTCCCGGCGGCAATAAGACCCGCAAGCTGGAGTTCCTGATGGGCGAGGCTCTGGCCCAAGGCGCGGACACCATCATCACCTGCGGCGCGCCCCAGTCCAACCATTGCCGCATCACCCTCAGCGCCGCTGTGCGCGAGGGGCTGAAATGCCGCTTTGTCATCGAAGAGCGCGTGCCCGGCAGCTATAGCCAGACCGCCAGCGGCAATAATTTCATGTTCCATCTGATGGGCATCGACGCCATCACCGTCGTGCCCGGTGGCAGCGACATGGCCGCCGCCATGGCCCAGATGGCCGATCAGGTCCGGGCCGAGGGCGGCAAGCCCTATATCATCCCGGGCGGCGGCTCTAATGCCGTCGGCGGCCTCGGCTATGTCGCCTGCGCGCAGGAGCTTCAGCAGCAACTCTTTGACCAGGGCGTCCAGATCGACCGCGTCGTCGTCGGTTCGGGCAGTTCCGGCACCCACGGCGGTCTGGTCGCAGGGTTCCTCGGCAACCACATCAAGATCCCGATTGTCGGCATCGGCGTCAGCCGCGACCCCGCCGATCAGGAGCCTCTGGTCTTTAAAGAGGCGCAGGCCGTCGCCGATCTGCTCGATGTCGGCCTAACGATCCCGAGGGACGCCGTGGTCAGTGTCGGCGGCTATTGGCAGCCGAAATATTCCATCCCCAACGCCGCCATGGTCGAGGCCGTCCAGATGCTGGCCCGCACCGAAGCCATCCTTCTGGACCCGGTCTATACGGGCAAGATCATGGCCGGTCTGATCGGTCTGGCCCGCGAGGGCTATTTCAAGCCGAACGAACAGGTCCTCTTCCTCCACACCGGCGGCCTACCCTCGCTGCACGCCTATGAGGATGTGGTTCTGGGCCGGGTGGGGGTTTAGCCTCTCAAACCTCGGCCAAATTCTCCACGCGCGTCAGCCAATAGTCGGCGTCATAGGTGGGGTCGTCGGTCAGATAGCGCCAGAGCCGGACACGGTTGAGGAACTCAAGGCGACCTGTGTCCTGCTCGAACCAAGGCTCGGGGGTCATCAGGGTCTGTTCGACGCTGGGGGGCAAGGGGCCCTTGAGATAGAAGATCGGCCGCTGCTGATTTTGTGGCACCAGGGTCGAGACATCGAACTGTCGGACCTGTGTGCGGCTGGACCTTGGATTGGGATTGATCCGGATCTTGAACATGGTGCGGGTGCGGTCGGACAGATTGACCCCGCCGCCATGCCAGATGCCTGAATGGATGAAGAGCAGGGTCCCGGGCTCGCAGACCATATGCTGCTGACCGCGAATATTCTGATAGCGGCCCAAGGCCACCTCGCTGACCCGGCGCAGATGGGTGCCGGGGACAAAGCGGGTGCCGCCCATCTCGCGCGTCACCTCATGCGGATAGTACATGATCTGGATGTCAAAGGCCGTACGCGGATCAATGGTCGAGTCCTGATGGGTATGCTGGGACACATTCTCGCCGCCGCTGGCCTCGTGATAGGCGGGCGGAAAGGTGACGTGCAGGAAATGATGGTCAAAGATCGGGTCCTCGCCGACCAGACTGCGGATCGCGCCCGCCGCCACTGGCAACTGAACCAGCTTGGCCAGAGCCGAGCCTTCCGGATAGGCCTGATCCAGCGGGGTACCCGCCGCGACCTCGGGCACACCGGCCTTGGCCAGCATCTCGCCATAGGTGCGCATCAGGCCCCGGCCCGGCACCGGCGGCGCGATCTCGCCCATCTCTTGCAAGAATTGCGCATTGAGCGCCTCCGGCACCACCCCATCAAGGCGCAGGAACCCGCGCGCGACGAACTGGGCCATCTGCTGGGCATTGAGCAGGGGCAAATGGGTCATGGCTGCACCTCAACCAACTGTTCAAAGAAGAACTCATATTTCAGATAGGCCAGATCAAACTCCGCGCCGCGCGCGTGGGGCAAGAGCTGAGCGGCCTGGATCAGCCGCCATCCGTCCTTGAGGGCATCGACGCCGGTGCGATAGGGCGGCTCGTCCTGATCCCCCGCCATGGGCCGCGTCTGACCCGTGCCGTCATAGACCGACCAGCCAATGACCGGCGAATCCAGCGCCGAATTGGCCGTATAGAGCACCAAAACCTTTTGTCTTTGCATGGTTCTTCTTGTCCACCCTTGCCCAATCATGCCCCAAAGGCGGCGATAGTCCAGCCTTAGGTGAGCCCCCTTGCACCCCGCACCAATCTCTTCGAGACTGAGGCCATGAGTGCGCCGCCCAAGACCGTTTTGACCACGACTCCTGAGGAGGAGGCTGCAATCCGCCAAGCGGTGCGGACGGCGGACCTGTCTTTGCTGGGGCCCGGCGCGCGGATTGCGGGGCCGTCCCACATCGAGGGGCTGGTAGCTCTGCTCAGCGATCCGGCGGTGTCAGCCCCGATCTATGACCTGCCCCGCCCGATCAATCCTCAGACCGTTGGGGCTTGGATTGAGGAAACGGCCAAGCTTCAGGCCCTTGGCGAGGCGGTTCTGGTCGTGACGCTCGATAGCGAGGGGAAGGTGGCGGGCTATTCGCGCTTTACCGTCTGGCCAGACCGCGCCTCTGCTGAAATTGCTGGGGCACGGCGGGCGGACCTGCAAAATCTCGGCGGCGGCAAATCGGGGGCTGCGGGCAGTTTCAACTGGATGTTCGAGGCCCTTGGCGTGCGCCTGATCGGGGTCACCGCCGCCACCGACAATCCTCGCTCGGCCAAGGTCATCGAAGCGGCAGGCTTTGTCCCCATGGGCCAGCGCGACGCCATCCGCCCCGACGGCACGGTTAGGGCGTCCTTCTACTGGGAAATGACCCGTGAGGCTTGGCTGGCGCGCAGAGGTTAGGGCCAAACCGGCGGGCGTTTGGCCAAGAACGCGGCGATACCCTCTTCAGCTTCGGGGCCGAGCATGTTGAGGGTCATGACCTGCGAGGCCAGATCATAGGCGTCGCTTAGGGGCATCTCGACCTGCTGATAGAAGGCCTGCTTGCCGATCTGGAGGGTGGCGCGGGCCTTGGTCGCGATCTTTTGGGCGAGGGCGAGGCTGTGGGCCTCGATCTGGTCGGCGGGGACGATGCGGTTGATCAGGCCGATGCGCAGGGCCTCGTCGGCGCCGGTCATGTCGCCGGTTAGGAGCATCTCCATGGCCTGCTTTCGACCCACAGCGCGCGATAGGGCGACCATCGGGGTTGAGCAAAAGAGGCCGAGATTAACCCCCGGCGTCGCAAACCGAGCCTCGGTCGTGGCGATGGCCAGATCGCAGCTGGCGACCAGCTGACAGCCCGCCGCCGTCGCCAATCCTTCGACCTGCGCAATGACCGGCAAGGGATGGTGGACAATGGTCTGCATCAGGTCCGAGCAGCGGGCAAAGAGCTGCTCGTAGAATGCCTTGCCACCGTCGGGATCTTGGCGATGGGCGGTCATTTCCTTGAGGTCATGGCCAGAGCAAAAGACGGTCCCGACCCCCTTGAGGATAATGACGCGCGCCGATGGGTCCTTGGCGGCGGCGTCAAAGGCCTCTTGCAGCCGCGTGATCATCTCAAGGCTTAAGGCATTGCGGGCGGCGGGATGGTTGAGGGTCAGGTGCAAGACCCCGTCCTGATCCATCTGCGACAGGAGCATGGTGTTGGAAAGGGGCGCGGTCTGGTCCATGGCCAAAGGGTGGCGCAACTTTCGCCGCTTGCCAAGCCCGCGCGGCGGCGACCGGTTTAGGGGCTTGGGCGTGACCGCTGGGCCAGAAACTGTATAGATCAGACCATGACCCGCGAGGCTGATCTTTCGTCTGAAGAGGTGCAAGGCGCGCCGACACCGTCTCTAAGCTTGGCGGTGATCGGCCATGTCAACCATGGCAAGACCGCGCTGGTTCGGGCCTTGACCGGCATGGAGACCGACCGGCTCAAGGAAGAGATCGAGCGGGGCCTGTCCATCACCCTTGGCTTTGCCCATGCCGAACAGGGCGGGATCAGCTTCGACCTGATCGATGCGCCCGGCCATGAGGACTATATCCGGGCCATGGTCAGTGGCACGGCGGGCGCGCGGGCGGTGCTGTTGGTGGTGTCAGCCACCGAGGGCTTTGGTCGTCAAACCCATGAGCATCTAGCGATCGCCTCTGCCTTAGGCCTTGAGGCCGGACTGGTGGTGGTGACCAAGGCTGATCTGTTGGGTCCGGGCGATGAGGCGGGCGTCACCCGCCAGATCACCGCTGACCTGCGCGGCACCATCCTTGAGGGCCAGCCCATCATCCTCTGTTCGGCCCATAGCGGACAGGGCCTAGAGGCGGTGCGAGAGGGGCTGCACGCGCTCGCCCATCGATGCCCGCCGCCTGCCCCTCTGGCCGGAGCCTTCCTGCCCATCGACCGGGCCTTTAGCTTGACCGGCGCAGGCACGGTGGTGACCGGAACCTTGCAAGGCGCGGGCCTTAGGATCGGCGAGGCGGTCGAGCTTTGGCCCTCGGGTCAGAGGGCCAGCATACGCCAGCTGCAAATCCATAACCAAAGCGTGGAGGGTGCCGCGCCGGGGGGACGGGTCGCGGTCAATCTGCGGGGTCTATCGGCCAAGGATGTGGCCAGCGGCGAGGTGCTCTGCAGCGCCGGGGCCTTTGCGCCCAGTGCCCAAGTCGATGTGATGATCACCCTGTCCGAGCAGGCCTCGAAAGGCCTGAAACATATGGATCAGATCAAGGTCCTTTGGGGCGCACGCCAAGATATAGCCAGCCTGCGCCTGATGGAGGCGAGCACACTCGCGCCGGGGCAAAGGGGGTTGGCCCAGCTTCGCTTTGCAACGCCCGTCGTGGCCTATGGCGGTCAAAGGGCCGTCCTTCGCCGCCCCTCTCCGCCGGAGACCCTCGGATCGATCACGGTACTCGACCCGTTTGCGCCGCCGATGAAGGGGCGATCTGGCCCAAGGCTGGCGCTTTTGACCGCCATCGATGCTGGTGAGGTGGAGGCCATTGTCCAAGCCCTCGCGGATTGGAGCGGCGGTATCTTGTCGGTCACCGAGGCGGCAAGGCTGACCCGCCGCTCGATCGGCGATCTTCTGCCTCGCCTCGCTTTGGACTATCAGCCCATTGGCGAGGGTCAGCTTGTCCGGCGCGCCAATTTGGCGGCGGTAAAGGAAGCCTATCTTGCTGCCCTGACAACGACCCACACTCTGACCCCGACACGCGCCAACGCCGCAGTCGGAGAGGTCCGCAAGGGACTGGCCAAGGACCATGGCCGGGACCTCATCGCCCATGCTGAACAGGTCTTGGCACAAGAGGGTTTGATTAGGCTCGAGGGGGCCAAGGTCGCGCTGGCGAGCCACGATCCTCTTGCCACCCTGTCCGCAGACGCCCTTGAGCGACTTGATGAAATCGAGACGCGGTTGCTGGCTGCCGGGCTGATGCCGCCCGATGTGGCGACCGTCGCGGGCGAAGACGACGAGGCCCGCGCCCTGATGGCGCTGCTTGTGGAAACAGGCCGCGCTGTGGCCCTGCGCAACGGGGCCCTTCGGCAAACCCTGACCTTTCATCACCGCGCCCTGCTGGACGCCGCGCCCAAGCTGCGAAGCCACTTTCCACCGCCGCAAAGCTTCACCACGGGCGAGGCCCGGGCGGCGCTGGAAACCACCCGCAAATATATTGTCCCGGTGCTGGAATATCTTGACCGCCTCGGCCTGACCCGCAGAGACGGGGATGTGCGGCAGGTCCTGACCGAGGGCGATGCAGCGTCAGGCCCGCTCGACGACTAAAAGACGTGCCTTGGCACAAAAGCTCTTCAGCTTTTCGCGCTTGTACCGCTACTGTTCGAGACCTTCGGAGGCGACTGGGGTCTGGTGGCCTCCCTGGTCTTCAAAACCAGTGACACGTCCACAAGGCGTGTGGTGGGTTCGATTCCCATCCGCCTCCGCCATCCCTGCGGCTCGACCTGCGAGGATGTTTCAATAAATGAGCGAGGAAAGATCTATGAGCGTTGCCCCATCCGGATTTTCCCTGACCGATTTGAGCGGCCAGACGCGCGTCTTTCCGACCGGGCGACCCAGCCTGATCTGCTTCCTGAAAGAGGACTGCAACACCTGTAATCTGGTGGCGCCAATCCTAGAGGCCTTCCATCAGGCGTGGGGCGACCATGCCGACATCTGGGTCTTGGGCCAGTCCAAGGACGGCAATCAGATTTTGCAGGACCGCCACGGCCTGACCCTGCCCGTGCTCGATGACAGCGCCCTCAAGACCTCCTTTGCTTGGGGCTTTGAGATTGTTCCGGCCGTCTATTGGCTGGATGAACGGGGCCAAGGCGGGCCTTGCCTCGAAGGCTTCGTGCGGGACGAATGGCAGGCCCTGGCTCAGCAGATCAGCGCCGATCTCAAGGCCCCCGACTGCGGCGTAGTTTGGGCGGACCTTCCGGACTGGCGGCCGGGTTGCGGTTCCAAACATCTGGACCCCGAAATCCACGAGCGCCTGCTGGCCGAGGCCGACAATAGCCCCATCCGGGCCCGCAGGATCGAGATTGCCAGCAGCGATGACCTAGACGAGTTCATGTTCGATCAGGGCTTCAGCGACGGCCTTCCTCTGGTGCCACCCACGCCAGAGCGCGTCCTGCGGATGTTGACCGGCACGAAAAGAGGCTCGCAAGAGATTGTCGCCGTGGTCCCGCCGAACATGGCTCCAGCCACGGTCGAAAAGGTTGCCATCAATGCGGTGATGGCCGGATGTCGCCCAGAATATCTACCCGTCGTCATCGCGGCGCTAGAAGCGGTGTGTACGGACGAATTTAACATGCACGGCGTGACGGCCACGACCATGGGGGCCTCGCCCGTCCTCGTAATCAACGGCCCAATCCGGCAAAAGCTGGGCATGAACATGAAGCTCGCGGCCCTGGGGCCGGACAACCGGGCCAATGCGACCATCGGACGGGCCTTGCGGCTGATCATCCGCAATCTCGGTGGGGCCAAGCCGGGCGGAGTTGATCGCTCGACCCTCAGTACACCGATGAAATTCACCATGTGCTTTCCCGAATGGGAAGAGGGCTCGCCCTGGGAGCCTCTCCATGTCGAGCGCGGCTTTGCGCCGAGCGACTCTGTCGTCACCGCCTTTGCCATGACCAGCGGTCCGGTCCAGATCGTCGATCAGGAATCGCGCCAGCCTGACCAGATCGCTGGAACCCTCGGCCTTGGGCTCGAGGGCATGTTCCTATCCAAGATTCACCGCATGCCCGTCGATGCCCTGCTGGTGGTCTGTCCAGAGCACGTCAAGACCCTGCTCAGCGACGGACCCTATTCCAAAGCAAGGTTGCGCGATCGGATTCAAGAGGTCACCCGCCGCCCCCTGCGCGACATGGTGGCCAATGAGATCTCAGGCGCAGGTATCCCGCTGGCCAGCGCCGCCAAGATGACAGATGCGCAGCTCGACATGCTGGTGCCGAAATTTTCCAGCGACCAACATATTCACATTGTTGTCGCCGGATCCGAAGCGGGCAAGTTCTCGGCCGCCTTCCACGGCTGGGTGACGGGCCCGGCCGGTTCAGTTCCCGTTTCCAGAAAAATAGAATGCTGATAGCCTCGGCTTAGGACTGGAGAAAAGCCATGACCACCATCTTGGATCCGACCGATGAGCGGGTCCCCGTCGAACGACAGATCACCGCGCGGACCGGAGATATTTCCGGCATCGTCGGCCTGCTCGATATTCATAAGCCGCGCGGCAACATCCTGCTCGACGAGCTAGAGCTTCTGCTGGCGACGCGTTACCCCAAGGTCGAGCTTCGGCGCTATACCAAGCCAACCTTCGCCAAGCCCTGCCCGTCTGATCTGCGCCTGCAGATCCGCTCAGAGTGCGACTATCTGGTTGAAGCCCTAGCCGATTGAGGATCATGCACGACGTGCAGTTTGCACGACACTGTATGGTTTGAAATCCAAGGTCTTCCCGCCGTTTCCATCGCCTCCAGCGAATTTGCTGAGGCGGCCCAAACCCAACGCAAGGCGCTGGGCATGGAGGGCGCGCGCTATGTGCTGGTCGATCACCCGATTCAAGATGCCACCGATGACGAGATGCGCGGCAAGGCTAGGGCCGTGCTCGATCAGGTCATTGCGGCCCTGACGGTCTGACCCTTAACCCTAAGGCCCTAACCCATGACCTCGCCTGCACGTCAGATTGCTGTTGGGGCCTTGGCTCTGGTCTATGGCCTGTTCTTTGTTTGGTTTGGGGGGAACGGGAAACCGGTCTCTGCGGAGGAAGGCGCGCGCTATCTGGCCGCCATCCGCACCTCGCCCTCCGCGCCGCTCCATCCTGAGATCGCCACCAATCTGGCCAAGATCATTGCCGCCGATGACGGCAAGGCCTTTATCATGGTCAATATGGAGACTCAGATCCCGGGAGCCGAGGCCCGGGCCGAGACCATGGCCTATGCCAAGATGGTGTTGCCGGCCCTGATCAGCCACGCCTCCTTCCCGGTCTATATTGGTCCGGTGCGCGGCACGGTGATCGGCAGCAAGACCGAGGGGGCAACCAGCGTGGCTCTGGTCCGCTATCGCTCCTTGCGCGACTTTCTCGAGATATTCACCGATCCCGCCATGCACAAGGGCGTCGGCCATAAGTTCGCGGCCCTTAAGGGGGCTGAATCGATCTCCAGCACCCCAGTCCTGCTGGCCTCGCCCATCCGCCCGCTGGTGGGGCTGGTCTTTTTGCTCATCGGCCTGCTGATCTGGCGCAAAAACCCCTAGCCGAGCGCGGCGCTTGTCGCCAAAGTGAAGGAAAGCGAAAAATAAGCGACGGGAGACGCGCCATGACCACTCAAGCCCCCTACACCATGACCATTGGCGGCCAAGCCGTTGCTGGCACGACCAGCTTCGAGGTCCTCAATCCTGCCACCGGTCAGGTCATTGGTTCGGCACCTGACTGTACGCCAGAGCAAC
>CALFYB010000369.1 GCA_937952995.1 uncultured Caulobacteraceae bacterium | reverse complement strand
CGGCATCGACCGTGGCAGGCAGCAGAACCACCAGACCAATATCGTCTTCACCTGGGTGGCCGGCGCACTCAAAGCCATCGATGCTGATCACATCGACGCCGTGCTTGACGGCCGAAACCGAGTGACGAACCGAGGTGCACTTATGGATCACCTTGACGCCATTTTCTTTAAAGCGGGGCAGGTGGTCGACCGGCGCGCGGCCTGCCGTCTCGACGATCTTGATGCCGGAAGCGATGATGGCTTCACGATATTCGTCATAGGGAATGGGGTTGATCGAGGGCAGCAGGGTCAGGTTGACGCCGAACGGCTTGTCGGTCAGGGCCTTGGTCTTTTCGATCTCAGCCAGAAGCTCTGCTCCCGATGGGAACATGTGGGCCGTAATGAAGCCCAGCGCGCCCGCATTGGCCACCGCAGCGACCAGCTCGCCATAGCCAACGCCAGTCATGCCGCCCATGATGATCGGGGTCTCGACGCCGAACATTTCGGTAATGCGTGTCTTCATAATCCTGTTTCCTCTTTTTTGCTTTTTTGGGTCCCAAAGGGTTGGCCGCCATCATTGCTGAAATGGGCTTCAAGGCAAGCGCCTGTGGCCATTGATGCGCGCAATAGACGCTTATCTCCCCTATTGCCCCGGGCGGTAGACCCGCTCGACATGGCCTTTGAGGTCCTCAGGATAGAAATAGACGGGCCGCAGGGCCCCGTCGCCGTAGCGTTGGGCCTGATCGGTGAAGTGCTTGTCGCCAACATGACCGCTCTGACCACCCGCTGAGACCGCAACCGCCCGAACCTTGGGACCGAACTCGACCACCGCGACGAAGCTGTTGCCGCTGGCCCCGTAATAGCGCTTGGTGCCCTCGCGCCGACTGGCCTCGAAGGCCGCAAGCGAGCCCCACCGCGAGGAGGCAAAGCCGACCGGCATGCTGGGCTGATCATCCTTGAAGGTCTGGTTCACCTGGCTGGTCAGACGCTGGTAGCGGTTGATCTCACCCCACGCGATGTTCCAAGTGCCGAAATCTTGGGTCAACCGGTCCACCGCCTCGGACAGAAGCGCCAGTTGCTGCTGCGGGGTCAGGTACTTTTGCACCAGATTTTGGATCTGATCCTCATGGGCTCGCGTGCGATCTAGCATCCTTGGCCAGACCGCATCGCCCCAGAACTGGGCAAGACTCATGGGCACGGAGGCCTTGCTCCAGCGATAGTCCCAGCCGCGCAGGGCCGCGATCGGTTCGGCCAGCTTGATCTTCAAGGCGCTGCCTGCAGGCTCAGCGTCCCAAGCCGCGACCAAATTGGGGATCATCGCTGCCATGGCCGGTTGATAGGGGTCATAGGCCGAGGTCAGCAGGCCCTCGAGCGTAAAGTCCTTGCGGTCAGAGAGCAGGCGTACCGCATGCAGGCCGCGCGGGTTCTCACCGGCATGGTTCATATATTTTGGATAGTCCGCCTGACGGGGGCTGGAGGTGCCCGCCGCCGAATAGGGCCAGTTGTTGGTATTGTAGACCCAGCCGCTCTTAGGGTTCAGGACAATGGGCGTCTCGTCCAAGCGGTGTAGGCCGTTCCAATCGGACGCAGGATCGGCCCCATCGACCACACCGCTATAGTCGAACCGGTCGTCGCGCTTGGGAACAAAATGGGGGTGCATATAGGCGATCTCGCCCTTGGCATCGGCAAAGAGGGTGTCGTTCGAGGAGTTGGCCTTGAGCTCGGCCACCTTGCGGAACGTCGTATAGTCCACCGCCTTGGTCCGCAGATAGGACTGCTGCAGGGCCGCAACCGGCCGGTCCATCATGGCGAAGCTGAGCCAATGATCGCCTGCCGCGCTGACGATGGGGCCGTGGTGGGTGCGATAGACGCTGAAGCGCCGCTCAGCCCTAGACCCATCCTTGGCCTTGTATGGCACGGTGATGGCCTCGCTCGTGACGGGTCTCAGCGCGCCGCCGTAGCGGTAGAAAAGCTTGCCGTCCTTTTTGACGATGGTCTCGCGAAAGCTGTTGGCGCGCACGGTGCCGGAGGTGGTGTGCATCCACCCGGCATGGGCGTTGAAGCCCTGATAGACAAAGAACTGGCCCCAGGTGCTGGCCCCATAGGCATTGAGCCCCGCATCACTGGTGACCTGCGCCTCAGAGCGGAAATAGAAGCTGGTATGGGGGTTGATCAGCAACAGCGCATGGCCCCCGACCGTGTTTTGCGGCGCAATGGCAATGCCGTTGGACCCGCGCTGGTCGGCCTCGAGCGGGCGAATATCGGCCACCTTGGTCTCGCCAGACTGGCCGTAGAAGGCCTGAAGGCCGGAGAGGGAAATGTCCTCGATGTCGCCGCCGATGCTGCCCTCGGAGAAGCTGAGGGTCATCCAAGGCTCAAAGCGGGTAATGGCGGCGGGATGCACATCCTTGTGGGTGGCAAGATAGTAGTTCAGCCCATCGGCCCAGGCGACCATCAGGCTCTGAAGCCAAGGCGGGCATTGACGATATTTGGCCTTCAGGTCGGTCTCGTCGGCATAGAGCCGGGCGCGAAGATCACTCCAGATCGCCTCTTCGCCGCGCACCGTCGCGGCCAGACCGAGATTGTTGACATAGTTGGCCTCGACCCGGGGAAAATCATCCTCGGCCTGAGCGTAGATCATGCCGAACACGGCATCGGCGTCGGTCTTGCC
>CALFYB010000368.1 GCA_937952995.1 uncultured Caulobacteraceae bacterium | reverse complement strand
GGCCAAGGCACAACGGTCAGCTTCACCTTGCCGGTGGTTCAACCCCTACCCGGCAAGGCCAGCCACTACGCTGCGGAATAGGCCTAGAAGGGCCAGGCTTTGGATTTGCGGCTATAGCTGAGATAGCCAACATTCGCGCCCAATCGCAAGCCAACGCCCGCCCGGATCGGGGCCAGCGTGATGTCGTCGGCGCGCTGATAGTTTACGCCCATACCGCCAACCAGATAGGCCGAGCCATCAACGCCCGGGAAACGGCGATAGATCATGTCTGGATATTGCAGGTTATAGACCAGCGTGAACACACGGCTGGCATTGCCGCCTAGGTCCCAGCCAATCGAAGGACCTTGCCAAGCAACGGGCTGCGGCTCGCGGCCCTTCATATAGAGCAGCCCCCGGCCATAGCGCAGGCCAAAGCCGATAGCGCCTGAGCCTTCCTCGCCGGCTATGTAGCCCGTTGGCTGACCGTTTTCCTTAAAGGTCCGCTCAATGACGGCACCGGCACTCTCTGCGGTCACGCCCATATAGTCTGAGAGCGTGTTGACCAATTCCCCGGCCGCATAGGTCTGGGTCGACTTGAAGTTTGGCTTGGGGTCCGGGGTCGGCAGAGCTGCGGGAGCACTGGGCTCAGCGGCCAGCACTGGACGAGCGCCCAACATGCTTACGGTTACCAATCCAGCCAAGATCAAAGCGCGGCGGTCCATGATCATCTTCCTATGGTTGCCTGAGGTGTTACGGAGGCTTCGCACACCAATTAGGCTTGTTTGCGGCGGGTTTCGTTAATGCCGGGTTAAGCATCCAAGCCTGGGCTTTGCCTATGAATAGGATCAATTTTCATCCCGATTACGATGAGCGTTTGTAAGCAGGGACTCTCGCCAGATGCGCTGAATATGCTAGAGGCTGGCTCCATGACCTCAACGCCCCTGTCCCACATCCGCAACTTCTCCATCGTCGCCCACATCGACCATGGGAAATCGACCCTGTCTGACCGCCTGATTCAGGAAACGGGAGGCCTCACCGCCCGTGAAATGAAGGAGCAGGTCCTCGATTCGATGGATATCGAGCGCGAGCGAGGTATCACCATCAAGGCCCAGACCGTCCGGCTGAACTACCGCGCCGACAATGGCGAGGACTATGTCCTGAACCTCATGGACACGCCCGGTCACGTCGACTTCGCCTATGAGGTTTCGCGTTGCCTCGCCGCCTGCGAAGGCTCGATCCTGGTGGTCGATGCCAGCCAAGGCGTTGAGGCCCAGACCTTGGCCAATGTCTATCAGGCCATCGACAACAATCACGAGATCGTCCCGGTCCTCAACAAGATCGACCTGCCAGCCGCCGAGCCCGAGCGGATCCGCGCCCAGATCGAGGATGTGATCGGCATCGACGCCTCTGACGCCGTGCTCTGTTCGGCCAAGAGCGGCATCGGCATTCACGACGTGCTCGAAGCCGTCGTTCACCGCCTGCCCGCGCCCAAGGGCGACGTCGAAGCGCCGCTCAAGGCCCTGCTGGTCGATGCCTGGTACGACCCCTATCTGGGCGTCGTGGTGCTGGTCCGCGTCTTTGACGGCAGCATGAAGCGCGGCCAGAAGGTCAAGATGATGCAGACCGGGGCGGTCTACACCCTGGAAAAGCTCGGCGTGTTCCAGCCCAAGGCCACCGATGTTGAGAGCCTAAGCGCGGGCGAGGTCGGTTTCTTTACCGCCTCGATCAAGGAGGTCGCCGACGCCGCCGTGGGCGCGACCATCACCGATGACCGCCGCCAGACTACCTCGCCCCTGATCGGGTTCAAGGAGGTGCAGCCCGTCGTGTTCTGCGGCCTGTTCCCCGTCGATGCTGCTGATTTCGAAGACCTGCGCGCCGCCGTGGGCCGTCTTCGCCTCAACGATGCCAGCTTCACCTTCGAGATGGAGACCTCGGCCGCCCTTGGCTTTGGCTTCCGCTGCGGGTTCTTGGGGCTGCTGCATCTGGAGATCATTCAAGAGCGGCTGCAGCGCGAGTTCAATCTCGACCTGATCGCGACCGCCCCCAGCGTGGTCTACAAGATCAGCATGACCAATGGCGACGTCATTGAGTTGCACAATCCCGCCGACCTGCCTGATCCCGTCAAGATCGACTCGATCGCCGAGCCGTGGATCAAGGCTACCATCTTCACGCCCGACGAATATCTCGGCGCGGTGATCAAGCTGTGCCAAGACCGGCGCGGCCAGCAGCGCGAGCTGTCCTATGTCGGCACCCGGGCCATGGTCGTCTATGACCTGCCGCTTAACGAGGTCGTGTTCGACTTCTATGACCGTCTAAAGTCGATCTCCAAGGGCTATGCCAGCTTCGACTACCAGATCGAGGAATATCGCACCGGCGATCTGGTCAAGATGTCGATCCTGGTCAATGCCGAGCCCGTCGACGCCCTCTCGATGCTGGTGCACCGCGACCGGGCCGAACATCGTGAACGTGGCATGTGCGAGAAGATGAAGGACCTGATCCCTCAGCACCTCTTCGTCATCCCCATCCAAGCCGCCATCGGCGGACGCATCATCGCCCGCGAAACCGTCCGCGCCCTGCGCAAGGACGTGACGGCCAAGTGCTACGGCGGCGACCTGTCCCGCAAGCGCAAGCTCCTCGACAAGCAAAAAGAGGGCAAGAAGAAGATGCGCCAGTTCGGCAAGGTCGAAATCCCGCAGGAAGCCTTCATTGCTGCGTTGAAGATGGACGCGGATTAGGGTCTAGAGCCCCCTACCCCGGCTTCGCCGGTACTTCCCCCAGAGGGGGAAGATTTAAGAACCAAGATCTTCCCCCTCTGGGGGAAGTGGCGCACAGCGCCGAAGGGGGCCGTCACCCACTCCCGTATTCCCCGCGAAGGCGGGGAACACGGCGGTGAGTTGGGTGACTACCCTAGCCCGCCCGCACCAGCCCTTTAAGATCAACGCCGCCATCTCCGAGCCGTCGCAACAGCACCCGGCGCGTATCCACAGGCCCGGGCAACTGGATGGCCTCAGGGTCGGTCCGCTCAAAGCCCAAGCGGCTGAAATAGGCCAGATCTCCGACCAGCAGGATGGCGACTTCACCGGCTGCAGCCGCCGCCGCGCAGGCCGCTTCGATAAGACTGGCACCAAGACCTTGGCTACGAAGGTCCGGATCGACGGCAAAGGGGCCTAAAAAGACTAACGGCGCATCGCCAATATGAATCGGCCACAGCCGTACGCAGCCCGCGAGCCGCGCACCATCATAGGCGACAAAGGATAGATCTAGGCGGGGCTGATTGGTCTCGCGCAAGCGTTCAGCGGTCTTAACAAACCGTCCGGGCCCAAAAGCCTTGGCCACCAGCGCGTCAACGGCGGCATGATCGCTTGGCTGTTCAGCGACGATCTGCAAGCCCCTATCTTCTGTCATCAACCCTTAGTCCTTCCCGAGCCTGTCCGACAGTTTGCGCCGATTAGAGGGCGCTTTGGACAGA
>CALFYB010000367.1 GCA_937952995.1 uncultured Caulobacteraceae bacterium | reverse complement strand
GAGGCTGATTTGGTTCGCCCTTGATGACGGTCAGTGTCGTTGCAAGAATACAGGTTCACTAGTTTTCATTATGTCTCTGTTGCGCTCCATAGCTGTTGGCACAGTCGGGCTGATCCTCTCGGGGATGGCGCTGACGGCTCACGCCGCTGACGCGCCGCGCGGCAAGGCAACTGTAACCACTGAATTGACCGCCTCGACCGACGCCTTTGCGAAGGATCAAAACCAGTGGGGCGCTCAATCGACCCGCCGGTCTCTACAATGGGACGATAAGGCCCGTTGGGGCGTCAAGTTGGATCTCAACCAGCCGGCTAGCCGCGATATGCAGTTAAAGGACATTCAGGCTGGAGCCTATTATCGGCTGTCGCCCTCCTTGCGTGTTGGTGGTGCCGTGGCGCTGGGCGATTCTTCACAGATCAATCGTTACACCGTGCCGCAAGATCGCGCCCCGCGCGTGCGCCTAGAGACCGCCTTCAAGTTCTAAGGCCGTCAATCGCCGCGATACCCCAGACGCCCGTCCCCGATAGGAGGCGGGCATTTTTGTGGCCTATTCCGCCAAGGGCAATCGCAGGCAGCTTGGCATTGCTGATCCACAATGCGAGCCGCGTCTGTCCAAGAGGGCGGCCGGCTGATGGGCTCTGACTGGCGAAAACCGGTGAAATCAGGGCTGCATCCAGTCCTAGCCGGGCCGCCTTGGTGATGGCGCGGGGGCTGTGGGCCGCTGTGGTGATGATCCAGTTCGGATGCCGGGCCCTGATCCGCTTCGCCTTTCCCATCATCCGTTCGGGCAGGTGAACCCCATCGGCCCCAACCCTGCGGGCCAAGGTCTCATCTGCGCCGATCAAGAGCGTTAGGCCCCGTCGTTTGGCGAGGTCGGCTAGGGCCTGCGCCTCGCAGAGTGCCTGAGGACGCCCGAAGCTGCGATAGATGATCCCGCTTCCCCTCGGCAATGACAGGGCGGTGCCGACAGGATCGGGCAACCGGTCTGGATCGGTTACGAGCCACAGGTGCGGCAAGACGGGTGATCTCACGCCTGCGGCCTTAGGAGGCTTTCGCTTTTGGGCCAGACGGCCTAGCTTCGCCGCTTCGGCGATCAGGCCGCGCCGCTTCAGTTCCATGGCATCATGACCGACACTCAAATCTCGCCCCGTCAAAATATCCTTGCCCGAATGGCATCGGCAGCCCGCGCGGCTGGCCGATCTCCAGAGGATGTGGCCCTTGTCGCCGTCTCCAAGCAACAGCCATGGGATGCCATTGCACCGGTTTTGGCCGAGGGACAGCTTATTTTCGGGGAAAACCGGGTACAAGAGGCCCAAGAGCGCTGGGCAGATCGCCGCGACGGTCTGGAGCTACGTCTTATTGGGCCGCTCCAGACCAATAAGGTTCGCGATGCTGTGGCCCTGTTTGACGTGATTGAGACGCTCGACCGGCCAAAACTGGCTAAGGCCTTGGCTGAAGAGGCCGCGCGGCAGGGGCGGATGCCCCGCCTCTATGTCCAGGTCAATACCGGCGAGGAGCCGCAAAAAGCCGGGGTATCGCCGACACTTGCCGATCAATTCATCAGTGAATGCCGATCCCTGGGCCTGTTGATCGAAGGCCTAATGGCCATTCCGCCCGAAGGCGTGCCCCCCGGCATGCACTTTGCGCTTCTGGCTAAGATCGCGGCGCGCAATGGTTTAACGAAGCTCTCGATGGGCATGAGCGGTGATTTTGAGACCGCCATCGCTCATGGCGCGACATCGGTACGGGTGGGCTCGGCCCTCTTTGGCGCTAGGGCCTATTGAGTTTCACTCTAGCGCTTGATCTCGATGGCTGATCCCGGCCCGGCGAGGCGTATGACCTCGAGCATGTCCTCGAGCCTTAGGGCAATGCAGCCTTCTGTTGGCGCAAATCCCGGGCGTGCAAGGTGTAAAAAGATCGCCGACCCCATGCCCGCATCGGTCGGGTCATCATTGTGGCCTAAGATGCCAACCAGGTCATAGACATGATCCTCGCGCCACATCTGCTCGCAACTGGCGGGGTAGGGCAGGGTGACGGGCCGATTATAGAGCGGGTCATTGGCGTCATCACACCAGCCATCCTGCGGCTGTGTCGCGGTTATTGGCAGCAGGGCCTGCGGCACGGACAGGCGGTCTGCGCGATAGACAAAGCGGCGAATGGGCCAATAGCCTATTGGACTAGCCCCATCCCCTTCGCGCTTATCAGCGGCGGCGACCATACCGCTGCGTCCGATCGCGCATGGAACTACGCGGCCATTGAGCGTAAAGTTCCCATCTGACGAAGCCGTGAAGATCATGGCTCACCTCTGCCCTTTGCCAAACGTCCAGACCGGTGCATGCTCTACCCTATGGCTCAACATAAAACCCTGCTGATCATCGACGACGATGAGGACCTTCGCTCCGCCCTCGCCGAGCAGTTGGACCTGCACGACGAATTCAACACGGTTCAGGCACAAAATGCCACCGATGGCCTGCGTTTGGCGCAAGAGATTAAGCCGGACCTGATCTTGCTGGATGTCGACCTGCCCGACATGGACGGCCGCGACGCCTGTCATCAAATGCGCCTTTTGGGCGTAACGGCTCCCGTCATTATGCTGACGGCTGCCGATACCGATTCAGACACGATCCGAGGCCTTGAGTCTGGGGCCAATGACTATGTCACTAAGCCCTTCAAATTTCAGGTCCTGCTGGCCCGTATCCGCGCTCAGTTGCGTGTCCACGAACAATCTGAGGACGCGGTCTATCGTCTTGGCCCCTACGAGTTTCGTCCGTCGGCCAAGCTCTTGGTGGATACTAAGCAAAAGAAGATCCGGCTGACCGAAAAGGAAGCCAATATTTTGAAATATCTCTATCGCGCCGGGACCAAGTCTGTGTCGCGCGAAGAGCTATTGGCCGAGGTCTGGGGCTATAATGCCGGCGTGACCACCCATACGCTGGAAACCCACGTCTATCGCCTGCGTCAAAAGATCGAGCCGGAGACGGGGTCGCAGAAACTGCTTCTGACCGAGCCTGGCGGCTATCGATTAGCGCCCTAGACCATCAGGTCGGCGGTGACCGGAACGTGATCGCTGGGCCGTTCCCATTCGCGCACCGTGTCATGCACCATCGAAGAGACGGAGCCCTGCGCAAAGGCAGCGTCTCTTAGGCCCGGACTGGCGAGAATATGGTCGAGCCTAAGGCCCCGGTTAGAGGCGCGGAAATCAGCGGCCCGATAGCTCCACCACGAAAATAGCTTCTGTGGCTCCGGCACCGCCTCGCGTGGCAGGTCCAGAAAGCCGAGCGAGGCCTTGAGCTTGGCCATGGCTTCGATCTCGACAGGCGTATGGCTGACGACCTTGAGCATCTGTTTGTGGCTCCAGACGTCATTTTCGCCGGGCGCGACATTGAGGTCGCCGGTCAGGATCAGGGGAGCCTTGGGGTCACGCTTGGCCATGTCCGCGGTCAGGCGTTCGAAAAAGTCCATCTTGTGATCAAACTTGGGATTGGCCACGCGGTCGGCCTCGTCGCCGCCAGCTGGAATATAGAAATTATGGATCTCGACTCCCGCGACCTTGACGGCAGCGGTGCGGGCATGGCCCTCGCGGCACAGATCAAGGTCCATGCCCTCTTCAATGGGAAGGCGCGAGGCGATGGCCACGCCGTGATAGCTCTTTTGGCCCCGGATCACGAGATGAGGCAGGCCCATGGCCTCAAAGGCCTCGGTCGGAAACTCGCCATTTTGGCATTTGATTTCCTGCAAACACAGCACGTCCGGTGCCTGTTCTGCAACAAAGCGCGCGATCTGGTCGAGCCGTAGGCGGACCGAATTGATGTTCCAGGTGGCGAGGCGAAGGCGCATGGCAAGGGTCCGGGGCTGGCGGGTACTCCCCTATAGTCCTGTTCGGTGTCCGAAAAAAAGCCCGGAGCGGATCGAACCGCTTCCGGGCTAAAAAGTAGACGTTCACACCGATGCCGGGAGGGGATGTAATCCGACATGGGATCGAGCGACACAGGGGAATATGTCGCCGCCTTGTGTGACCTTATGGACACGCTATCAGATAAAGTCAAGCTGAATCACGGTTTTCCTTGCCTGTCGTCAATTTGTCACAGTTCAGTGCCGAGTCTTGGCCGATCCGGGCGCGAGGCTGCGAGGGTCGACCAAGACAAAGAGGGTGGGGTCGAGGCTGGATACGGCAGAAAACTGTTCCAAATCGATGCGCGTGGTCTGTCCTTGAGCATCAGTGACGGTCCAAGACTTCAGGGCTAAGGGGCCCGAGGAGAAGGTCAAAACTATCCGCCCCTCAGCTTCTTTGCGGCCATCACGCGCTGTAATGGCGAAGCTATCGGCACCGCGCGTGACCCGATCAATGACCACACCGCGATCAAGGCGGATTTCTCGGGCCAGAAGTAGGGCCAAGGGCGTGGTGCCCAAGGGGTAGCGATCAAAGGTTTTTAGCCGACGATCAGCGATAGAGACGTTGAATCCGTCGGATACGACCAACAGGCCGAGCGGCGGGTCATAGGCAAAGC
>CALFYB010000366.1 GCA_937952995.1 uncultured Caulobacteraceae bacterium | reverse complement strand
AACCACCACAGGAGATTCGATAGCATTAGCTATCTTCTTATAAAATAAAATTAGTGCTCATTTTGAGCGCGTGAGCCTTAATTTAGAGGCTAAGCACATAACTAACTTCGGTAATATCTATGACATGTGACAATTTTTACTTAATATATTTTACATTAACCTACCTAAATTCGTGAACGTCAGAATTTTAATTTACCTATACTTTTAATGGCCAAATATTATGCAGTAATAATTAATTATGATTAAATTTTATACACGTGACCGCCCTGCGATAGGGCTTAGCACCCGTTCCTTATTTTTATTCTCCAAATTAAGACTGGCTAATCTGTTGTGAACGAGCCCTTTGCTCCGCAAATTCGAAAAATCGACGGGCGACCTTTTTGCGACGTGTACGGAATTATCGACAAAATCAAAGCAACAGCTACGCCGACGCGCGTGTCGCTAGAGCACCGAAAATTGGGGGATAAAATCGTTGGCTGGGGAACTAGGACTCGAACCTAGAACGACGGTACCAAAAACCGCTGTGTTACCATTACACCATTCCCCAGCAGGGGCCGCAGGAGCCATGTCGATCTGAAGCCAGACGACCGGTGCCCGCGAGGCGCGTTTGTTAGCCCAAGGCGTCGGCCATTGCAACCTCTGCACCACCCCTAGAGCAGCCAATCTTCCGAATTTTAGCGCTTTGCGATGGCAGCAGAAAATTCGCGGCGAATAGGGGTTCCGCCCACCCTCTCGCTTGCGAGGCCATTTGGCGTAATCTATAAGGCCCGCCTTATAACGTCGGAGTATAGCTCAGTCTGGTAGAGCACCGTCTTCGGGAGGCGGGGGTCGCAGGTTCGAATCCTGCTACTCCGACCACCCGTCAATCCGCCGCGCGATGCGCGGCTGGGATTGACGAGGTTCTCGTCACAAGCCCGCGTGCAACGCGGATGAGCTTGTGACGGAATGGGGATAAGGAGATATCGTTGTGTGGTATGTCTACATCCTTGAAAGCGAAACCCACCTCGGGAAGTTCTACACAGGCTTCACCGGAGATGTGAAACGTCGCCTCTCAGAACATAATGCTGAGGGAAATGCGGGCCACACTGCGAAATATCAGCCGTGGAAACTGCATGCCTATTTTGCGTTTCAGGATAGGATGACGGCGCAGGATTTTGAATCCTATTTGAAGACGCAAGCGGGACGGCGTTTCCAGAAACTGAGATTTAAGTCCAGTTAGTATGCTGCGGAGCTCTATCTCACACCCAGAGACGCAGCGCCGATATGGCGACCTGACCCCGGCCCTGGCCCCACCTTTTCCACCAAATCTGTCCATCAGTTCATTTGACCGAGCCACAATCGTCATTAGGTTGTGATAGGGTAAAACCTCAAATCCAATTCTTCAGCACGCCGTCTGGCGGGAGCCTTTGATGAAGCAGTTTATGATCACGGTGGCCGGCGTCTTTGTCGGACTGTTGATGTTCTTTGTCGGCTTGCCGTTCGTGCTGATCATCATGGCCACGGGGGCCTCAAAGCCTGCGGCTACGCCCAGCCATGCGGTCCTGTCCCTCGACCTGCGCCAAGCCCTGACGGATCAGGACAGCCAAAGCCCGTTGGCAGCCTTTAATGGCGGCGGCCTGTCGGTCATGTCGATCACCCAGACCCTGCGTCACGCCCAAACGGACAGCAAGGTTAAGGCCCTGTTCGTGCGCCTGCCCGATGGCGGCATGGCACCGGCCTCAGCCGACGAACTGCGCGTCGCCTTTAAGGCATTCCGCAAGTCGGGTCGTAAGATCTACAGCTACAGTCAGGGTCTCTATCCCTCCGGCATCGTGACCTCGACCTACATGCTGGCGGCCGCCACTGATGAGGTCTGGATGCAGCCCGGTGCGCCCTTCCAAGTGACCGGCTTCAGCATCGAGGACATCTTCTTTAAGCGCGCCTTCGACAAATATGGCGTCAAGGCCGAGTATGAGCAGCGCTACGAGTACAAGAACGCGGTCAATCCCTACCTCTATAGCGACTATACCGCCGCCCACAGGCAGTCGAACCTGTCCTGGATGGGCTCGGTCTATACCAGCGCCCTGCGCACCGCCGCGGCGGACCGCAAGGTCGATGCCGGGACCTTGCGCGAACAGATCGAGGCCGGACCCTACTCAGCCAAGGAGGCGCTAGATCGCCGCCTGATCGACCGCCTCGGTCAGGTCCATGAGGCTCAGCAGATGGCGCTGAAGGCCGCCGGTGACGACGCTCGATTTGAAGATTTCGACGATTACCGCGCCGGCGCTCAGCACCCCATTGTCGCCAGCAGCGCGGCGGAAAAAGCCAAGCCTGAATTTGCGATCATCCACGCCGAAGGGCCAATCATCACCGGCAGCAGCGGCGGTCAAAACGCCTTTTCCAACGAGCAAACGATCTTCTCGGACGACGTCTCCGAAGCCATCTATGACGCCATTGACGACAAGGACGTGAAGGCCATCGTCATGCGCGTCTCGTCCCCCGGCGGCACCGACACGGCCTCAGAGCAGATCTTGGCTGCCGTGCGCGCCGCCAAGGCTGCGGGCAAGCCCGTGGTCGTCTCTATGGGCACCTATGCGGCCTCTGGCGGCTATTGGATCTCGTCGCAGGCCTCGGCCATCGTGGCGCAGCCCTCGACCCTGACGGGCTCCATCGGGGTCTATGGCGGGAAGTTCGCTCTGGGTGACGCGCTCAGCCGCTTCGGCGTCGATGTCCGCCACACCTCGGTCGGCAGCGACTATTCAGCCATCTATGGCATGGGCGAGGGCTTTACCCCACAGCAGCGCGACGGCTTTGCCAAGTCGATCGACGAGACCTATGAGGGCTTCATTGCCCGCGTCGCTGAGGGCCGCAAACTGCCCCCCGAACGGGTGCGCGAAATCGCTAAGGGCCGGGTCTGGACCGGCGAGCAGGCTAAGGCGCTGGGTTTGGTCGATGAGATCGGCGGCTTCTATGACGCGGTCGACAAGGCCAAGGCACTGACCGGCCTGACCGGCAAAGAGGTTCGCCTAAAATCCTTGCCCGGCCAACGCTCACCCTTCGAGGCCTTCAGCCATGCCTTTGGCGTCAGCACCATGGCCGTCCGCTCGATGGCAGCGGCAGGCTGGCTGCTCGGCGATCCGCAAGCCAAGGCGGTGATGGACCAGATGATGCAGGCCCGCCTGCGCGAACAGAACCACGCCAACGTGCTGGCCCCAACACCGGTTCGTTAGGGAGCTTGCCAGCGGCACGATTGAAAAGACCCCCCGGCTGGGTTCTAGCCCGACCGGGGGTCCATTTCTATTTCGCGGGTTCAACCCCAGGGCCGATGTTCTGGCCGATGAAGCTGGTGGCTTCGGTCAAGATGGTCTTCCAAGCCGGACCTTGGATGGGGGTGAAATAGTGGTCCGTGTCCTTGACGGTGAGCAGCCTGACGGGCTTGCCAGCCTTTTCCATAGCCCTTTGCATCAGTTGGCTCTGCTCGATGGGCACGGTCTGATCCTTGTCGCCATGGATCAGCAGCAGCGGCATACCGACTGAGGCGGCATTGCGCGCCGCTGAGTTGCTGATCAAGCGATCCCGTACCTTTTCCGGGTCGCCGATGGCCTGCAGCCAATATTTATAGGACATGCTCTGCGCACCGGCACCGCCGCCGGATATGACCTCTTTCTTGTTGGTCGTTCCGTCACGAACCCAGCGCTGCATCTCGACAAGGTCAGACACGCCGGCTCCCGCCACCGAGCACTTGAACAGATCCTTGTTCTTGAAGCTCGCTGTCATCGCCACATAGCCGCCGTACGACCAGCCAAAGATGCAGACCCGCTTGGGATCGGTAATGCCTTGCGTGATGAGGTTGCGGGTGGCGTCGGCCACGTCCTCTTGCATCCGCTCGCCCCACTGGCCGTGGCCAGCCTCCACGAACTTGCGACCAAAGCCGCCGCCGCCTCGGAAGTTGGGTTGGAACACCGCATAGCCCTGACTGGCCAAGGTGGTGGCCATAGGGTCAAAGCCCCAGATATCGCGGCCTTCAGGGCCCCCATGAGGCACAATCACCGTCGGCAGGTTCTTGATGTCGGAGACGCCCGGCGGGGTCCACAGATAGCCCCACTGCTTCTGACCGTCGCTGGTGGTATATTCCAGCACCTGCTCATTGGGCAGGTCGGCCTCGGCCACAGTGGGTCGCTGCTGGAACAGGACCTCTAACCGCTTGGCCTTAAGGTCGAACAGATAGTAGGTGCCCAGATCCTTTGGGCCATTGGTTTGGACGATCCATTGGTCCATATCCGCGCCGCCAATGCTGGTCAGTTGCACATTGACCTTGTCACCGAGGGCGCGGTTAAGCGCGGTCCATTGGCGGCCAAAGGCAGCATCCTTGGGCTCACACGTCACGCGATAGGCCAGCCAGCAGGCGGCCAGCACGCCCACGGCGACGAGGAGGAGGGGGACCTTCTTGGCGCGCACCTGGACGCTGACAAAGGCCGTGAGGGCGGACGTTGTCGCGTACGACGACTCCGGGTCGGCGGCGGG
>CALFYB010000365.1 GCA_937952995.1 uncultured Caulobacteraceae bacterium | reverse complement strand
GAACATAACCGCGAACAGGATCCATAACAGAAGGGTCAGAGTCGGCCGGGTCAAGCTGCGAACGGCGGCGACCCAGCGATAGCTCTCCTCCGGTCGATCGGCCTCGATTGAGGCGTTCAGCCCCGAATAGGAGCCTTGGACCTGAGCAAGCTTCTGCGCCTGAAGGGCTTCCTGCGATTTCGAGACCTGCACCATTTCCGCCATGGCCCGTTCGTGTGCGATCTCTTGCGCCCGATCCTTGCGCTTTTCTCGGAGTTCCAAAAGGCCGACGCCGCGATTGGCCGCTGAGCCCAAGGCTCCCATCACGGCACCGACTGCCCCGCCGCTGAGGCTGTTCAATATGTCCATTGTCGTCGCGCCCCTAGCCTATCGCCATGATCCAGACCTCGCCGCGCCCGCCGTCGCCGCCCTTGCCCGAGGTCGAGGCTACTCGGCAGGCCCCGCCTCCGCCGCCGCCGCCGCCCGGCAAGCCTCCATTGCCCCCAACGCCGCCGCCGCCAGATGCTGAGGCGGATCCCCCGCCCCCGCCGCCCGCCGTGCCGCGCGTCCAAGCCTTGCTCGTGCCCGCCATACCCACACCGCCAAGCGAGGTCGCCCCGACGCCGCCGAGCGCCCGCCGCAGGGTTCCGCCGATGGCTTGCCCGACACCGCCATTGCCACCCGACCGCTGCACCGATGCGGTGTCCAGCGCACCGCCGCCGCCCCCGCCGCCGGGGCCCGCACCGACACCATCTGCACCGATGCCCGCCGCACTATTGGAGATGGAGGTTCCACCTGAGGCTCCCAGCGCGAAGGACCCAGCCCCGCCTGAGCCCCCAGCTCCGGATAGGGATGAGGCCCCTGCACCGCCGTTGGCAGACAAAACCACGGACCCATTGACCGACAGGCTCGACGCCGTACCCGAAGCACCGGACCGCAAACTGGTTGTCCCGGTCACGCCAAGCCCGCCTGCTCCGCCGGTTCCCACCGTGATTGCCAAAGGCCCCGTCAGTTCGCTGACGTCAAAGGTCTCAGCGACATAGCCGCCTGCCCCGCCGCCGCCGCCGCCAACGCGGTTAGCGGTCGCATCGCCGCTCGATCCACTGGCCCCGCCCCCGCCTGCTCCGACCAAGATCACCTCAAGCCGCTGTGCCCATGCGGGGATGGTGTAGGTTCCGTTGGCGATTAGAATATCAACTTGGCTTCGCACTGCGCCCTTGGGAAAATTGACCTTGCCGCTGGCACGGGTCACGTCAAAGGCCGTCTGCCAAGCGCCACCATCGGCACTGACCTTGAGGCTGAAATCTTCAGCCCCCAACAGGCCAAACTCCGCCCGCCCGGACCACCCGCTTTGGAACAGCAGCGATAGGACAGAATTGGCGAGGTCCTTGTTCAGGGTCTGACGCAGGTCACCATCCCCGCCGTCGCTGGCCGGTTTGCTGGTCATGAGCAGGCGGTTCAGCCGCAGACTGACAGGATTGTTGGCGTCAGCGGTCGTCCCGACCCCGAGCCGCTGGATGTTGTTAAGGATCGAGGTGTCAGAGCCCGCAGATCGCCACCGCTGACCATCAAAGACCACCAGCCGGTCCTCATCGCGCAGCCAAGCGACCGTACCCTCATCTACTGCAAAGGCTGACCAGCTTCCCGCGTCAAAGCGCATAACCGATCCTGCCGCATAGCCTGACCATGCAGCTCCGGTTGGGGATGGGGCGAGGATGTAGAGGCTGCCATCTTTCGGCGCATTGGGCGCGGAAGATAGGGTCTGGGTCTCAACCGCCATCTGAACCAGCCCATCGAGGCGGGCAAAGGCTTCATTGACGGTGACATGTTTCTGAGCCTGACCAGCGGCCACATAGGGCAAGGCCAGTCTTGGGGTAGCATCATCGGACAAGGGACAGTCTCCTCGGCGGCCGTGAACGTCACGAACCGCCGAGGATCAGTCTGAGGCCGCCGCAGCGGCCGGGGATTATTCTGCGGCGACCAGATGGGCACCGGAGGTCAGGGCCGTCTTGGCAATCAGGTCGGCCTTGGCGGCCTCATATTCGCCAGCCAGCTTGTCAACAAACTCGGCCACCGACTGCATTTCCTTAACCGCGCCAATACCTTGGCCGCAGCCCCAGATATCGCGCCACGCCTTGGCTTCTTGGTTGCCGCCCGAGCCAAAGTTCATCTTTGAGGGGTCGCTGACCGGCAGATTTTCCGGGTCAAGACCGGCCTTAACGATGGACGGCTTCAGATAGTTACCGTGAACACCGGTGAACAGGTTGGAATAGACGATGTCGTCCGCAGCCGACTCCACGATCATATCCTTGTAGCCCTGATCGGCATTGGCTTCCTTGGTGGCGATGAAGGCCGAGCCCATATAGGCCAGATCCGCGCCCATGGCCTGAGCCGACAGGATCGCTGCGCCATTGGCGATGGAACCGGACAGAGCGATCGGACCGTCGAACCACTCGCGGATCTCTTGGACCAGCGCGAAGGGTGACAGGGTGCCCGCGTGGCCACCGGCACCGGCGGCAACGGCGATCAGGCCATCTGCGCCCTTTTCAACGGCCTTGCGGGCAAAGCGGTCGGTGATGATGTCGTGCAGGACGACGCCGCCATAGGAATGGATGGTCTTGTTCAGGTCTTCACGGGCACCCAGCGAGGTGATGATCACCGGCACCTGGTGCTTGACGCAAAGTTCGACGTCTTCTTCCAAGCGGTTGTTGGTCTTGTGAACGATCTGGTTGACGGCAAACGGGGCCGAGGGCGTGTCGGGATGGTCACGATCCCACTCGGCCAGCTCTTCACGGATGCGGTGCAGCCACTCGTCGAGCAGCGAAACCGGGCGGGCGTTCAGGGATGGAAAGGAGCCGACAATACCGGCCTTGCACTGGGCAATGACGAGATCAGGGGTCGAGATAATGAACAGCGGCGAAGCGATGACCGGCAGGCGAAGGCGGTCGCGAAGAATGGATGGCAATGCCATAGAGGAGAGCTCCTGAAATGAACCGGATCGCCGGTTTGAACGTTCGAAGGTTAGTTTAAGGCGAAGTGCCGCGAGGGCAAGGCTTTGGAACGCTTGACGCCCACCCCATTGGCAGCGCATTTCCGGAAGATAATCCTTATGAGACCTCCGAAGGGGCCTGAGTTGGACGACAAGATCATTTCGCTGGCAGCAGAATTTGCGGCACCGTCGCGCGCCGAATGGCTGGCTATCGTAGAAAAAACCCTCAAAGGCGCGCCCTTCGAGAAGAGACTCGTCTCTAAGACCTATGGCGGCCAGAGCCTGCAACCGCTCTATACGGCGGCTGACGGGATTGAAAATCCGGTTCGCGCCCTGCCCGGCGATCAGTTCCGCCCTTGGGACCTGCGCACCTCTATCGCCCATCCCGATCCCATCGCAGCCAATGCCGAGGCCCTAAAAGACCTCGAAGGCGGTGCGGCATCGATTCTTTTGACCCTCGATCCGAGCGCCCAGACCGGCATTGCGGTTGGTGACGAGGCCGGTTTGGCCAAGGTCTTGAACGGCGTCCTGCTCGATCTCGCCCCCGTGGCCCTCGACGCTGGTTTCATGGGCCCAAAGGCCGCCGATTGGCTGGGCAGCCTGGCCAAGAGCGCACCCGAGGCGAAGCTGGCATTTCACATGGACCCGCTGGGCGCTCTGGCCCGTCAAGGCGCAAGCCCTGGCCCGATTGATAGCCACCTGATCAGCGCCGCCACCGTCGGTGCCCGCTTGGCCAAGGCCTATCCCAAGGCCAGCCTGATGCTGGCTTCCGGCCAAGCTGTGCACGAAGCGGGCGGAGCCGAGGCCCAAGAGCTAGCGGTGATGATCGCGGCGGCTGCGGCCTATGCCAAGGCACTGAACCGCGCAGGCATGGATCTGGGCGAAGCCTTTGGGCGGATCGTTCTGGGCGTCTCGGTCGACGGCGAATATTTCATCAACATCGCCAAGCTGCGCGCCGCACGGCTATTGTTTGCCAAACTCACCGCCGCTTGCGGCAACGAACAGACAGCCGTGATCGAGGCCCGGTCGTCCCATCGGATGCTGACCCGGTTTGATCCGTGGGTGAACCTGCTGCGTCTGACGGCAGCGGGCTTTAGTGCCGCGACCGGCGGGGCCGATAGTGTTGTCCTCTCATCCTTCACCGACGCCATTGGCTTGGCCACGACCTTTGCGCGCCGTCAGGCCCGCAATATCCAGTTGGTCCTGATGGAAGAAAGCCACCTTGGCCGGGTCGCTGACCCCGCAGGCGGGGCTTGGTTCCTCGAGAGCCTGACCAATGATCTGGCCCGCGACGCGTGGAGCCGGTTCCAAGCCATTGAGGCCGCTGGCGGTCTTGCCGCTGCCCTCACCTCTGGATCGCTAGCCCAAGAGATCGCCGCCACCCGCAAGGCGCGCGAAGCCTCTGTGGCCAAGCGTAAGGACGGATTGATCGGGGTGTCTGAATTCCCCAATCCCCTCGAAAGCCCTGTGGAGGTTCTGCACCCTGACCGCGCCGCCTTGGCGGTAACGGGCCCAGATGTGCGCTTGCCCGGACCCGACACTCAGGCCGTCGCCCTTCCAGCGTACCGGGCGGCTGCGGCCCTTGAGGCGCTGCGTGATCGCGCCGCAACGCTTCCAGCAACACCTAAGATTTTCCTGGCAACCCTTGGGGAAATATCAGACTTTAGTGGCCGCGTCGGCTTTGCCTCAAATCTCTTTGCCATCACCGGAGCAGAGATCATTGTCGGGGACGTCGGTGCCTTCGGGACCTCTGGGGCCAAGGTGGCCGTACTTTGCTCGTCGGATGGGCTCTATGCCAGCGACGGGGTTCAAGCGGCCAAGGTATTGAAAGCCGCCGGGGCGTCACGGCTCTATCTGGCTGGCCGACCGGGCGATCTCGAACAGGCGCTTAGCGATGCAGGCGTTGACGGGTTCGTCTTTGCTGGCATGGACGTTCTGGACAGTTTGGGCGAGGTTCTGACACATCTGGGGGCCGCATAATGGCCAGACCCAAGGGATATGACGCCCAAAGCTGGAAAGAGGCCAAGGCCTTTACCGGTCGCTGCGCGCGGCCTGAGGATGTCGAGGCCGGCGACGCCGTCTTCGCCCTCGGTGACACCCATCACGGCCATCCCATCGATATGGGCATGCCCGCCGCTGTGATCTGGTACGACGAGGAAGAAGAATTCGCCGCCGTCGTCATTCAGGCTGAGGC
>CALFYB010000364.1 GCA_937952995.1 uncultured Caulobacteraceae bacterium | reverse complement strand
TTCAAGGGGGTATATCCGCTCAGAATGACGACCGCTCGTGGCGCGGCGGCGTTGCCGGTGGCGGCGATGTTTTCGATCGCGGTCATGTGATTTGGAGCGTTGAGCACTACCAGTCCGACGGCATCAAATCCAAGTATGATCGTCCACTCGGTGCGGGCATCTATCAGGAAGCCGGTAAGGGTACGGCCGCGTCGCCCTTCGTGACCGTGGCCAACGGCCGCGTGTCAAACACCAGCTTCGGCGGCCTGATCACGACGGGTCCTTTCGCAGGCCAGATGTTCCTGCCAGACGGCACGCTGACCAAGTTCAACCCCGGCACGCCCACGGGCAACACCAACCTCTCAAGCGGCGGTGACGGCGGCTATGTGATCGGCAACGCCCTGCTCGCTCGCCTGCGGACCGACCAGTTCTTTGGCCGTTTCGAATATGAGTTCAGCCCAAAGGTCACCGGTTTCATCCAAGCAGCGGCCGGTGAAGCCCGCACTGTCTATCGCGGACAAAACGAGTCGCGCGCAGCAGGCGGTGCCAACGCCATCAACATCTACAGCGGCAACGCCTTCCTTCCCGCCAATGTGCAGGCCGGGCTAGACGCAGCCAAGGTCGCCTCGTTCAACCTCGGTCGCTACAACAGCGACTTTGGTAATGCGATCGAAATGGATGCCCTGACCACGGGCCTGCAATTGACCTTGGGTCTGCAGGGCAAGTACGACGACAAATGGAATTGGGAAGGCTACTACACCCACGGCGAAGGCCGCGTGCGTCTGCCCTCGCGCTATAACGTCAACAATCCCCGCTTCTATGCCGCGATCGACGCGGTCAAGGATGCCAGCGGCAACATCGTCTGCCGCGTGACCATCACCAACCCAGGCCTGTATCCTGGTTGCGTGCCCATGAACCTGTTCGGTGACGGTCGCCCCTCCAAGGCCGCCATGAACTACATCTTTGGCACCACCCAGTTCCAGACCACCAACCGCATCGACGACGTCGCTTTCAACGTTTCGGGCGACGTGTTCAGCACCTGGGCCGGTCCGGTCTCGGTCGCTGCCGGTTATGAATACCGCTCGCAGAGCATGGTCCAGTCGACCAGCGACAATCCAAACACCCGCCCTGACTTCACGGGCCTGCGCGGTCCCTTCACCACGGGTACGCAAGTTTGGACCCGTAACGTGGTTGCGCCCGCTAGCGGCTCAAACACCGTTTGGGAAATGAACGCAGAAACGGCTGTTCCGCTGCTCAAAGACGTGTTCTTGGCTAAGAACCTGGAACTCAACGGGGCCTATCGCTACACCGACTATAAGACCAGCGGCGTTGCCAAGACTTGGAAGGTTGGCCTGAACTATAGCCCCTTCGAAGATCTGCGGTTCCGTTTGGTCCGGTCACGCGACATTCGGGCGCCTACACTGAACGATCTCTATGCCGGCAAGTCACTGTCGATCACCGGCTATACCGATCTGCACACGGGCGTTGCCGGCTTTACCAACACCTCTAGCCAAGGCAACCCGAACCTGGTGCCAGAAGTGGCCGACACCGATGTCGCCGGCCTCGTCTATCAGCCCCATTGGCTGCCCCGGTTCAACATTTCGGTCGACTACTATAATATCGTCATCGAAAACGCGATCGGCAGCGTCGGCGGCAACAATACGGCCACTCAGCAAGAGTGCGAACGGTCCAATGGTACCAGCCCACTTTGCTCGCTCTATGTTCGTCCCCTGCCCTTCAGTGATCGCTCGGCTGCCAACTATCCAACGACGATCTTGAACCAGAGCCTGAACATCGCCAACACCTACACCCACGGTGTTGACGTTGAGACGAGCTACAACTTCGATCTGGCTGACATTGCAGCGCCACTCGCCGGTAACGTCGATCTGCGTCTGCTGGTCTCTCATCAGCCGGTCATCAAGTCGCGGGCCCTGCCAACGGCTGTGACCCTGAATCAGGCCGGTGCCGCTAGCTTGGGCCCTGGCTCGCCAGCGCCTGCAGAATATCGCGTTAATCTCTCGCTGGGATACAAGCTCAACAAGCTTTCGACCAACCTGACCTTCCGTCACTGGACCGAACTGCATCCGAGCTCGAACCCAACTCTGGTCTATTCGGACCCGAACATTCCAGCGATCACCTATGTCGACTTGAACGTTAGCTATGACGTGGCTTGGCGTGACCATGCAGGATCCCTGTTCCTGACCGTCACCAACCTGACCGACCAAGATGCCCCGCTCTATGCGTCGACATCCTTCACGGGCAACCCAGGCTTCGCCTATCCTACGCCCTATGGCTACGACGTGATCGGCCGTTACTTCACGACCGGTCTACGCTTTAAGTTCTAAGGTTAAGAGACCCGCATCGGTTTAGGCTGATGCGGGTCTTTTCTTTTGACGAACAGGCTAGCTTTAGAGATGTAGGGGTCAGATGAGCCGTTTTCCCATCCTTCTGCTCGGACTTCTGTCCCCCGCCATGGCCCTCGCCCAAACACCTCCCGCTGCGCCCCGGCCACCTGCACCTGACCCGATTGATATGGTCGATGTCAGCGCCCGCCTAGCCAGCGCACCCCAAGCCAAAATTTCAAATGGCCAGATCTCAGCCACAGTCCTGCTTCCTGACGCAAAGACGGGCTTCTACCGAGGCACGCGCTTTGACTGGGCTGGCTTGATTTCCAGTCTCACCGTCCATGGGCAACCGATCTATGGGACATGGTTCGAGCAGATTGCGCCGAATGTTCGCGACTTTGTCTGGTTCAAAGGAAAGGTCGTCTCAGGCCCCAATACGGCGGTGCTTGGGCCAGCCGATGCCTACGACGCAAGTGGCCCCGAAAGCTGGGCGCTGGCAGCACCGGGCGGTGCCTTTCTGAAGATTGGTGTGGGCTTGCTACGAAAGCCCGAAGACGGAGCAGCCTATAGCAGCTTTAAGACCTACGAGCTTATCGACGGCGGCAAATGGACAACCCAGGCTGCCCGAGACCATGTCACCTTTGAACAGGTGGTTCAGTCCAAAGATGGCCTCTACGGCTATGTCTACAAAAAGACCCTGCGCCTCGTGCCCGGAAAGCCGGAATTGCTGATCGAGCACAGTCTAAAAAATACCGGTAGCAAGGCGCTCAAAACGACCAGCTTCAACCACAACTTCCTCACCCTTGCGGGTGACCCGACGGCAGACGGCCTGTCTCTAAAGACTGGGTTCCAGATCATCAATGGCCGCACCCTAAGGGACGTGGCTGACGTTAAAGGCGATCAATTAACGTACCAGCGCGCGCTCAATCCCGAAGAGGTCCTATCGACCCCCATCACGGGATTCGAGTCCACGCCATCGAACTATGATTTCACCCTGACCAACCGCTCAGGCGCAGGCTACAGGGTCCAAAGTGACCAGCCCCTCAGCGCCTTGACACTGTGGTCCATCAAGCCCACCGTCGCCGCCGAGCCGTTCATCACCCTCGACATTCCAGTCGGCGCGACCAAAAGCTGGACCTTCCACTATAGCTATCTGGCCGCCCATTAGGAGCTAAGCCGAGATAGCTAGGCCCCAACCGAGAAGCTAACCCGGCCTAGACCGCCTATTTGCGCCGACACCTGATCACCAAGCGCTACGGCGACCATCGGGCCAAGAGCACCGGTCAAGAGGACGTCACCAGCCTTTAAGCCTTCGCCCCGCGCCGAAAGCGTATTGGCCAGCCAAGCTGCGGCCTTCAGAGGATGCCCAAGGCAAGCAGCGCCTGATCCGACAGAGGCGATTGCTCCATTCAATTCCAAGGCCATGCCGCAGGTATAGAGATCCAAACCCTTCAGGGATTTGCGCTCTTGACCCAGAACGTAGAAGGCGGACGAACCATTGTCCGCGACCGTGTCGGCGAAGGTGATTTTCCAATCGGCAATGCGGCTATCGACGATCTCGATGGCGGCGATGGCACAGTCTGCAGCAGCGAGCACGTCATCGGCTGTGATGTTTGATCCATTGAGATCCTTCGCCAAAATGAGCGCGACCTCAGCCTCTGCCTTTGGCTGGATTGACTTGGCCATTTGCAGCACGCCGTTGTCAGCGATCAGCATGTCCTCGAACAGAACGCCAAAATCGGGCCGGTCGACGCCCAACTGCACCTGCACCGCCTTCGAAGTTAGACCGATCTTGCGTCCGACAATTTTGCGCCCTTGAGAGAGCCAATATTGCGTATTGATCTCTTGGATCGCATAGGCCCCATCAATATCGGTTGGGCCGAGGTCGTCACGCATCGGGGCAATGACTGATCCATCATAGGCTTGACGAAGGCGTTCAGCCAACGCGGCGTGGGTTGCAGGCATTTGATAGGCTCCCAAATCTGAAAGATCGATCGGTAATAAGTAGGCTTAATGGTTGGTCGCTTGGCTAGCGCCTCGCGACTGGTGTTGGACGATCTTAACGACGGTCTTTAGCCGTCGCCCCTGAATTCAACGAGGCCAAATAGGCAATCAGATTGGTCCGGTCCGCCGGATTGGCCACAGCCGTCATCATTGTAGTACCCGGAACCGCCTTACCTGGCGCGGTTAAAAAACCGTCCAAATTAGTAGGCGTCCATACGAGACCGGACGCCTTTAGAGATGCGGAGTAGCGGGCAAATGCGGCCCCAGCGGCCTTAGCGCCAAAAGCTTTGGTAAGGTTTGGTGCCATTACGCCGCCCACGGCATCTGCGCCATGACAGACGCCGCATCGCGCGGCAAAGGTCTGACGTCCAGCGGCGACATCACCCTTGGGAACAGTTTGGCTCGCCTCAGACCGATCCTTAGACGCAGGGCCTTTAGAACTGGCCGCCAATGCCGACGATGAGACAGCCGCAAGCGCAAGACTGGCGGTTATGCCCAATAGCGCCTTAGAAATCGGGCTCCTGAGGAACGGGCTAAACAGGGCAATCTCCAAAACTACTTGGCCTAAGCCCGCATCGTTCAACGATGAAGACAGCTCGAAATCCCATGGCCCACAAGACGAAGCAAGGCTTGAACAGAAGTCCGCAGAGCACGCTCTCATCCTTTGAGACTCCTTGGGCCATATACCGAACGGCCATCCGAGTAGGGCCCCGCACGACTGTTCTTAAGACGGCGCTGTCTGTAAGACGTCCATAGTGGTGTGTTCTGAACAAGACCAATCCATGCCTGCCTCAAAACAGACCCGTTGCCGCAAACCTCGACTGAATCTGCAGCGCGGAAGTCTAAATCCGGTGAAACGATGGGATCAAAGATGAGACAGGGTGGGTTACATCTAAGGTCACACCAGACTTCAAATACCGCCCTGCCCGCCCCCCCTAGGCGGCGAGATGTTTGCCAAAGGCCCAGCGCGTCCCATGTCTGATTTACAAGGCCAAAAGCCAACCGCAGCCATCCTTCTTGGCGCAGCGATGGTCATGACCCTAGCGTTGCCCTGTTTCGCGCAGACGACGGCAGACCTACCCAAGGCTCCCAAGGCCAAACCTCTGTTTTGCCCAACCAACCCCTACCGGTGGCAAGAAGATTGCCGCGCCCTTGCGGGGGCGGATCTTCAGGGGGTCGAAAGACTTCGGTATTTGCCTTTAAGCGAAGACGGCAAGGTGTGGCTAACCCTCGGCGGTGAAGCCCGCACGCGCATAGAGATGCTTCACAACATCAACTTCGGAATCGGTGGCCAACCCGGCTATACGACGACCGCCGGACGGCTCTTGGCCAATGCCGACCTTCGCAGCGAGGGCGGAGCGCGTGCGTTCGTCCAGTTGGGAACCGTGGATGAAACCGGGCGCAAACCGGGACCTCGGCCGCAAGATAAAAGCGCCGTAGATCTGACCCAAGCCTTTGTCGATCTGCCCATCAAGATCGGCACAACGACCATAACCACGCGGATTGGCCGCCAGGAGCTGGACCTGTCAAAAAACCGCCTCGTCACCGCGCGAGACGGGGTCACATTGAGGCGCGCCTTTGAAGGTGTTCATGTCGATTTCGCGCTTGGAGACTTCAAGATCGCCTTAGCGAAGGTTCGTCCTATGGACCTGCGCGACCAAGCCTTTGACGACAGAGCCGACAAGACCGAACATTTCACCGCCCTATCGGTGGACGTTCCAAGCCGCCTCACTGGAGGCACCCTGAACCTGTTTTTGC
>CALFYB010000363.1 GCA_937952995.1 uncultured Caulobacteraceae bacterium | reverse complement strand
ATGTCGCGGCGGCAGATCAGCCCCCATTCGCCCGGGCAAATGGCGGTATGAGCGACGGGCCGCACCAGACGGCCAGAGGCGAGATCTTGGGTCACGAAGGGGCCGTTGACCAAGGCTATGGCCTCATTGTCCAAGGCCAGTTCAAGCGCGACAGCCAAGGTGTCAACGACCATAAACTGCGATGCCGGATTGAAAGCGACACCCGCCGATTCAAACCAGGTGTGCCAGTTTTGCACCTCGGTATTAATGGTCACGAGCGGCCGCTTTAGCAGGTCAGCGACCTTAGGATTTGGCCCCAACTGCGCGGCCATCTGCGGGCTACAGACCGGATAGAGGCCGTATTCAAACAGCGGCGTCCAATGAAAATGCCGAGGGTCTGGCACCGTCTCGCAATAGACGAGGCCCACATCAGCATGGACATCATCAAATTCCCATTCCACCGCACAGGTGCTGAGGATCAGCTTGATGTCCGGATGGTCTTGCAAGAACTGCGGCGCTCGCTTGGCCAGCCAGCGGATCGAGGCCGTGACATAGGTCTGGACCCGCAAGGGCTTGTCGAGGGAATGGCGACGGGCAGCCTCAACCCCGGCAATCAGGGATTCAAACGCCGCCCGGACGTAAGGGTAGAGCGCCCGGCCCTCTTCGGTCGAGACAATCCGGCGCCCCTCCTGCACGAACAGGGTGACGCCCAAGGCCTCTTCGATCAGCTGCACTTGGTGGCTGACGGCGGGATGGGTCAGGCACAGTTCTTCAGCCGCCTCGCGGATGCTCTGATGACGGGTCGCAGCCTCAAATCCGCGCAGGGACTTGAGCGGCGGCAATTTTCGAAGATCAAATTTGTTTTGCACGCCCGATCACCACTGTTCCTCTGGCCCAGAGACCCGAAGCTTAACAGCAGATTGGCCGATTGGTAGAAAAAATTGACCGGTTGCGTGAGGGTTAGTGTCCGCGATCCTCTAGCACCATCGCCGCCCCCTTCTCCGCCACCATCACGGTCGGAGCATTGGTATTGCCCGAGGTCACGGTGGGGAAGACCGAGGCATCGATAACCCGCAGGCCCTTGATACCATGGACCCGCAGCCGAGCATCGACCACCGACAGGGCCGGATCAGCGCCCATCATGCAGGTTCCGACCGGGTGATAGACGGTGTCGGCACGCTGACGGAAATCCTCCAGCAACTCTTCATCGGTCTGAAGGTGCGAGCCCGGAACCAATTCCTCGGTGATGATATCGGACAAAGGTTTGGTGGTGGCGAGGGTGCGCAAGAGCCGATTGCCGACGATGGCCTCCTCAATATCCTTTTCGGTGGACAGATAGTTGGGCTGGATCGACGGATAGGCTGACGGGTCCGCAGAGACGATCTTGAGCGATCCCCGGCTGGTCGGCTTGCAGGCATTGAACGACAAGAGGAAAGCCGAGAACGGGTCCGGGTTCATCAGCTTGCGCTCGGACAGCGGGGTCTTGGTATAGCTGACCGGGCTGAAATAGAGCTGAAGATTGGGGAACGGCTGGCTAGGGTCACTGCGCACAAAGCCGCCGCCCTGATTGACGCTCATCGACAGAGGCCCGCCCCGGTTCCACAGATAGTGGATGCCCGCCTTGACCTTACCCAGTAACGGACCAAGCTCGTCATTTAGGGTCGGACGGCGCGATTTATAAAAGTACGAGACCGCCAGATGGTCTTGCATGTTGCGGCCCACGGCGGGCGCATCGAGCACCGGTGAAATGCCCAGCGAGGCCAGATGCGCCGCCTCGCCGACACCGGACAGTTGCAGAAGCTGAGGTGAATTGATCGAGCCGCCGCAGAGGATGACCTCGCGCCGAGCCTTGACCTGCACGGTCTGACCGCCGCGCCGATATTCCACGCCGGTGGCCTGTTGGCCCTCGAACAGGATGCGGGTGACCTGAGCCTTGGTGCGCAGCGCGACGTTGGAGCGCTTCAAGGCCGGGCGCAGGAAAGCGTTAGCGCTGGAGGCCCGCAAGCCCTTGTCCGTATTGATCTGATAGATGCCGACGCCCTCTGGCGAGGGACCGTTGAAATCATCCGTATGGGCAAAGCCAAGGGCCTGTCCCGTCTTGATGAACTCGTGGCACAGGGGATGGGCGCGGCGGGTGATGTCGGTGACATGGATCGGACCGCCCGCGCCGTGATAGGCGCTGGCCCCGTGATCATGGTCTTCGGACTTGCGAAAGAAGGGCAGCACCTCGTCCCAGCCCCAGCCGGGATTGCCCATAGCCTGCCACTGATCGAAATCGTGCGGCTGGCCCCGGACATAGACCATGGCATTGATCGAGCCGGACCCGCCAATGACCTTGCCCCGCGGCCAATAGCTGATCCGTCCACCCAGATTAGGCTCAGCCTCAGTATCATACATCCAGTTGATCGACCGGTCGAAGAAGGTGCGGCCATAGCCGATGGGCAGCTGGATCCAGACCGTCCGGTCCGACCCCCCCGCCTCCAGCACCAGCACCGTCGACTTGCCGTCCGCCGACAGACGATTGGCCACCACGCAGCCCGCCGTGCCTGCGCCGACGATCACATAATCAAAACTGTCCATCACAAGACCGGATGCTGGGTCATTTCGAGGTGCAGCATGGTGCCGGTATAGGGATTGGCCTCGGCCACTGCCTCGTTCAACTCAACGCCCAATCCCGGCTCAGACGAGGGGATGACGAACCCGTCCTCCCACTGCACGGGCTTCATCAGGATGTCGCTGTGGAAGCCGCCCCAGGTCTCGATGCTTTCCAAGATCAGGAAGTTGGGCGAACAGGCCCCGATCTGGATGTTGGCGGCCCCGACCACTGGCCCGCAATAGAGGTGCGGCGCGATCTGGGCGTGATAGACCTCGGCCATACCGGCGATCTTCTTGGCCTCCAAAATGCCCCCGACCCGGCCGAGATTCATCTGCAGGATCGAGGCTGCCCCGGCCTGTAACAGGCGGTGGAAGTCATATTTGGTGCTGAGCCGCTCGCCGGTGGCGATGGGGATCGAGGTGGCGCGCGCCACCTTGGCCATCTCGTCAGGCGCATCGGGCGGCACGGGCTCTTCCAGCCAGAGCGGATCGGCGGCTTCCAGACGCTTGGCCAGGCGAATGGCGCTTGAGGCGGTCATCTGGCCGTGGGTGCCGAATAGCAAGTCTGCTTTTGTGCCCACCGCCTCGCGCAGTTGATTGGCGAAGCGCTCGGACAGGTCCAGCGCCTCGAGCGACAGTTGGCGACCGTCAAAGGCGGTATAGGGACCCGCCGGATCGAACTTCAGGGCCGTAAAGCCCATATCCAGATATTCCGCCGCCCGCTCTGCGGCCAGATCAGGGTCGTGATAGACGTCGGTCTTGTCGCCCGGACGGGGGTAGATATAGGTGTAGGAGCGCAGGCGCTGATGAACCTGACCGCCGAGCAGCTTGTAGACCGGCTTGTCAGCCTCTTTGCCGATAATGTCCCAGCAGGCCATCTCCAAGGCGCTGAGCACCCCCATCAGCGACAGGTCCGAATGCTGGGTGAAGCCGCTGGAATAGATCCGGCGCCACATGACCTCGATATCGTGCGGGTCCTGACCGCGCACATAGCGATCAAAGACGTCCTCGATCATCTTGGCGACCAGATGCGGGCTGAAGGGCACGCAATAGGCCTCGCCAATGCCCGAGACATTGCTGTCCGTGGTCAGTTTCACGAACACGAAATAACGGCCACCGAAATGGGGCGGTGGATTGCCAACCACGAAGGTCTTGATATCGGTCAGTTTCATCGGAGCGACCCTTAGGCGTAGAAGCCGTTGACGGACTTATATTCGATAAAATCGTGCAGGCCGAACTCGCCCCACTCGCGGCCATTGCCCGACTGCTTAAACCCGCCGAAGGGCGAGCAATAGTCTTGGCCTGCGCCGTTCAGGTGAACGCTGCCTGCCCGGATGCGGCGCGCGACATAACGGGCCTTATCCTTGTCGGCGCACTGAACATAGGCAGCGAGGCCGTAGGGCGTGTCGTTGGCGATGGCGATGGCCTCGTCGGTGTCGGCAAAGGGGATGAGGCACAGGACCGGGCCAAAGACCTCTTCGCGGGCGATGGTCATCTGGTTGGTCACATCGGCAAAGATGGTTGGCTTGACATAGTAGCCGCGCTCGAACCCGGCAGGCTTGCCGACGCCGCCCGCGACGACCCGCGCGCCCTCGTCGATGCCGACCTGGATCAGGTGCTGGATCTTGTCGAACTGGACCTTGCTGACCACGGGACCCAGATGCGGGCCGGGCTGCATGGGATCGCCCAAAGTCACCGTCGCTGCGACCTTGGCGGCGATTTCGACGACGCGCTCATAGACCGAGGCCTCGACCAGCATCCGGGTCGGGGCGTTGCAGGACTGGCCGCTATTGTTGAAACAGTGACGCACGCCGCGCTCGACCGCCGCCTCAAGGTCGCTGTCGGCAAAGACGATGTTCGGAGACTTGCCTCCCAGCTCCTGCGACACCCGCTTGACCGTGTCGGCGGCGGACTTGGCAACCATGATCCCGGCCTTGGTCGAGCCGGTGAAGGAGACCATGTCCACTTCCGGATGGCTGGTCAGGGCGTTGCCGACCGAGGCCCCGGTGCCATGGACCATGTTGAACACGCCAGCGGGGAAGCCCGCCTCGTCGATGAACTCGGCAAAAAGCTGCGCCGACAGGGGCGAGACCTCGCTGGGCTTGAGCACGATGGTGCAGCCTGCCGTCAGGGCCGGGCCAATCTTGGCGGCCAGCTGATTGATCGGCCAGTTCCACGGCGTGATCAGGACGCAGACCCCGACCGGCTCTAGGATCAGATTGGCGCTAGAGCCCATCTTGCGTTCCCAATCGAGCGCATCGGCGGCTTGCAAAGTGGCGTCCAGATGGCCGGGACCGCAGGCGGCTTGGCTGCTGTGAGACAGATCAAAGGGCGCGCCCATCTCGGTGGTGATAGCCTTGACCATCTCGTCATAGCGCCGCTCGAAGATCGCGATCAGCTTTTGCACCAGCACCTTGCGCTCGGCATAGGTCGTCAGGCCAAAATCAGCAAAGGCGCGGCGTGCGGCCATCACCGCAAGGTCCACATCGTCCGCCTCGCAGATCGCGATCTCGGCCACGGTCTCTTCGGTGGCGGGATTGATCACGTCCATACGGGCCCTACCGCTGACCGGCAGCACCCAGCGCCCGTCAATATAGGATTTCAGCAGGGTCATATTCGGTCCTTTAGATCAGCGACGGCTCTGGCGATAAACAGAGGCCGACGATAGGCCAGAGCCGGTCAAAATCCACGGCGCAAACCGACCGCAAGTCATAACATTTTTCGATGCAGCGCTTTTTTGCGAGATGCAGCGGCACAAAAGGCCCTCACTTCGACAGAAGTCTCTGAATTATCTATCTTTCCGTTCGATATGACAAAGGCCCGATTGACTGGCATAAGGCTTAGATCTTGAACGGCTTGATGACCTGTTTGGCAGGTTCAACGCCCTAGACATTGAGGTCCTGGATGACGCGTCACTTCCTGCCCCTGGCCATCATCCTGTCCCTCGCTTCATCGGCTGCCTTCGCCGCCTCCCCGCCCAGTCGTCCGGGTGTAGATGCGCCAGAGTTGGCGGCGCTCGGGAGCCATGCGGTCGGCTATAAGACCCTGACCCTTATCCAGCCGCAGCAGGCCAATCTGGAACTGTTTGACGCCAAGACGGGCGTCATTCCCAAGACCGATCGGAGCTTACGGATCGATATCTGGTATCCGGCGACGACCTCAAAGCGCGCCAAGCCCGTCACCTATAGCTCTGAGTTTCGCGGTGAGCCGCCGCGCCCCGCCGCCGCCTTCACCGTTCCGGGCCTCGCCATCAAGAACGCCAAGCCTGAAGGCTCTGGCCATCCGCTGGTCATTGTCTCCCATGGCTATAGCAACACGCCGATTGGCATGACGTGGTTGACAGAGAACCTCGCCTCTAAGGGCTATGTCGTTGCGGCCATCTATCATCAGGACCCTGATCCTGACCGGTCCACCGCTGTGGTTCGCTCCGCGCCCTTCCTGCGCCGTCCGCTCGACATCGGCTATGTTGCCCGAACGCTCCCGGCCCTGCTCGGTGAGCAGACTGACGCG